>NZ_JBHMDZ010000047.1:0-163627 GCF_042430175.1 Paracoccus cavernae
GCGGAGCGGCCCGCCGGACGAGGCGGACTCCGCATGGGGATCAAGCGCATGGGCCATAGCTTTCCTTCATTCTCGGGGACGCGCGGGGGCAGGGGCGGCGGGTGTCGCCGCCGGATTTCGCTGCCGCAGGCCCGTTCTGATCCGGCCTGTTTCGCGTCAATTGGGGTGTCGTGACGGGTGGGGCGGAGAGGCCGGAACCGGCCGTTCGGGCCGCGGCACGGGCGCAGGGGCCGGCGGATGGGCGGGTGAGCGGTCGGGCAAGAGCCCCGCCCGCGCGGCAAAGCGCAGGCGGGGAGGGTGTGCTTACTTCGAGAGCCAGACGTTGAAACGCTCGGTCATCTCGGTTTCGTGGTCGACCCAGTAGTCATAGGACGACACGAGGGCATTCCCCATATTGGCCGGATTGGTCGGCATATGCGGGGCCATTTCGGTCTTGCCGTCCTCGAACAGGCCGACGAGCGACTGCGAGGAGCGGCGCGGCGGGCCGTAGGCGATCCATTTGCTCTGGTCGGCAAGCGGCTTGGTGCTGGTGGCGAATTTGATGTATTCCAGCGCCTCGTCCTTGTTCGGCGCGCCTTTCGGAACGGCGAAGAGGTCGTATTCCTGCACCTGGCCGTCCCAGACGATGGCAAAGGGCTTGCCCTCGGAAACCATCGCCGAGAAGAGCCGCCCGTTGTAGCCGGTCGACATCACCACCTCGCCATCGGCCAGAAGCTGGGGCGGCTGCGCGCCCGCTTCCCACCAGACGATATCGGATTTGATCTGGTCGAGCTTGGCGAAAGCGCGGTCGACGCCTTCGGGGGTGGCCAGCGTCTCGTAGACTTCGGCCGCCGGCACGCCGTCAGCCATCAGCGCCAGTTCGAGGTTGATCTTGGCACCTTTGCGCAGGCCGCGCTTGCCCGGGAATTTCGCCGTATCGAAAAGATCGGCAATCGTCGCGGGCTTGGCATCGGGGAATTTCGTGGTGTCATAGCCGTAGACGGTCGCGAAAACCATCGAGGCAATCGCGCAATCGGTCACGGCCTCGGGCAGGAAATCGTCGACGGCGGGCGTGCCGTCGGGGGCTGCGGGCAGCGAGGCGGGGTCGATTTCCTCGAGCACGCCTTCGTCGCAAAGCCGCACCGCATCGGTGAATTCGAGATCGGCGACATCGACGGTGACATTGCCCGCATCGACCATGGATTTGATCGGCGCGGCGGGGTTGTCCGAGGAGATCATCTTGACCGCAATGCCGGTCTCGGCGGTGAAAGGCTTGTTATAGGCCTCGACCTGTGCGCGCTCGTAGGCACCACCCCAGCTCATGACGGTCAATTCGGCATGGGCCGGATAGGTCAATGCGCAAAGGGCGCTGGCTTGCAAAAGAAGCTTCTTCATGTCCGTGTTCCCTGTCTTGGTTTTTGTGGTTGCCTTGTGGGGTCATGCGGTCGTGCGGCGGGTCCGGTGTCGGTGTCGGAGAGGCTCAGACCGGATCCAGCGCGCGGGCATCTTCGGGGTGCCAGCCGATCTCGATCGTCTCGCCTGCCGTCAGGCGGCGCTGGCCAAGCGTATTGCGGTATTTCATGACGAAATCATCCGATCCGGCGACGCAGAGCCGCGCACGCAGGATATCGCCCATATAGACGACATCGCGCACGGTCGCGCTGATGCGGTGGGCGTCGCGCGGCATCATCTCGGGCTTGAATTCGACGCGTTCGGGGCGGATCGAGACCAGCGTCTCCTGACCCTTTTCGCGGATGTTGACGGCGGTGGCGTCGATCAGCTCGCCGGTCGCGAGCCGCACGAGCGCTTTGCCGTTCTCGAGCCTTTCAATCCGGCCGGGCAGCTTGTTGTTCTCGCCGATGAAGCCCGCGACGAAGCTGTTGTGGGGCCGCTCGTAGAGCTCGGCGGGCGGGGCGAGCTGCTGGATTCGCCCGTCGTTGAAGACCGCGACGCGGTCCGACATGGTCAAAGCTTCACCCTGATCATGGGTGACATAGACCACCGTAATGCCGAGACGGTCGTGCAAAGCCTTGATTTCGAACTGCATATGTTCGCGCAACTGCTTGTCGAGCGCGCCGAGCGGCTCGTCCATCAGGACCAGCTTGGGGTCGAAAACCAGCGCGCGGGCAAGCGCGATACGCTGCTGCTGGCCGCCCGACAGCTGCGAGGGGCGGCGGTTGCGGAACTGCCCCATCTGCACCATGTCGAGGGCGCGGGAGATCTTTTCCTCGCGCTCGGATTTTCCCAGAGCGCGCACCTCAAGCGGGAAGGCCAGATTCTCGCCGATCGTCATATGGGGAAACAGCGCGTAATTCTGGAAGACCATGCCGATCCCGCGCTTGTGGGGCGGCACGTCGTTGATGTTTTTGCCGTCGAGGCGGATCTCGCCCGAGGTTGCGGTCTCGAAGCCCGCCAGCATCATCAGGCAGGTGGTTTTGCCCGAACCCGAAGGCCCGAGCATGGTCAGAAACTCGCCCTTGCCGATCGTCAGGTTCAGATCCTTCACCACCAGCGACTGGCCGTCGTAGCTCTTCTGCACGCGGTCGAAGACGACATAGGGATCGGCAACGGGCGCGGGTCCGGACGTGACAGGGGAATCGGCGATCAAACGTGCGGTGCTCGTCTGCGGGGCTAGGGTCTGGCTGTTCATCCGGTGGCTTCTCGCTGTGACGACGCTTGAAAGAGGTTGATGGGTGATCATCGGGAGCGGCGAATTTCAGGTAAATTAAAGATTTCCGTCGGCCTGCTTCGGTTCAGCCTAATCTGTGCCTCGGGAAGCCCGATGATCGCGCCTTGCCCGATGAAGCGGCAAAAGCCGCCGTTTCGGGCAGACGGAAAACGCGGGAGGCGCCGCCCCCTGCACGAAGGGGCGGCGTTCGCCGGCAAGGTCCGGCCAAAGGGGGATCACGGCGCGGGGACGGTCAGGATCAGCCCGTCGAGCGCCTCCGAGGCGGTGATCTGGCAGCTCAGACGGCTTTCGGGCCGCCGCTCGTCGTCGAGGAAATCGAGCAGGTCGTCCTCGGGGGCGGAGGGCGGGCCGAGCCGTGCGATCCATGCCGGATCGGGCAGGACGTGGCAAGTCGCACAGGCGAGATTGCCGCCGCATTCGCCGCGGATCCCGCCCACCCCCTGCTCGAGCGCGGCGCGCATGAGGGTGGTGCCGGGGGCGACATCCGCCGCTATCTCGCGCCCCGAGGCTTCGCGCCAGATGATCCTCACCATCCGGCCCGCGCCCCGCTGCACGGCCTTGCGCCTGCTGCACTCATTCGGCCGCCTGCGCGAAGCTGCGCTCGAAACCGGCGGTGCGTTCCGCGATATATTGCATGAAGTCGTAAATCGGGCGTTCGAGATAGGACAGATGGCCCGGCACGGCCTTGTCGGCGCTCAGCCCGCGATAGACTTTCTCGGTGCAGCCGCGATCTTCGAGG
Organism: Paracoccus cavernae; assembly: GCF_042430175.1. NCBI lineage: Bacteria > Pseudomonadati > Pseudomonadota > Alphaproteobacteria > Rhodobacterales > Paracoccaceae > Paracoccus > Paracoccus cavernae. Next base: position 3,408 of record NZ_JBHMDZ010000047.1, read on the forward strand.
TTCACCTCGTCGAGCAGGGTCTTGAGCGTGGCAACAAATTCACCGGCCTTGGGATCGGCCATGAATTCCGGCGAGAGGCCGCCGCCAAAGGTGATCGCGACCTGACCCGGCCCTTTGGGATGGAGCGAGAGATACCAGAAATAGCCCGGCGTCAGCGTGATCAGATGGCTGGGGTAAAGCGTGATCAGCGCGGTGGTTTTGCGCCAATGGCCGGTCAGGCGGGTGTTGTCGGGATGGGCGTTGCCCATCGGCAGGGACGCCTCTTTGGTGATCCAGTGATAGTTGAAGGCCTTGAGGCCGGGGGGGCAGTCCATTTCCTCCAGCTTGGAATGGCCGCCGACGGTATCGGCATGGCAGACCGGCAGGTGGTAGCTCTCCATGAAATTCTCGGCCAGAACCTTCCAGTTCGTGTCCCAGACATGGGTCTCGCGGAAGCATTCCTGATAGTTTTCAACCTCGTAGGGCGCGATCATCGCGTCAAGCTCGCCCAGCCCCGAGGCAAGGCTCGGGCGGTCGTTGTCGAGGGTGACATAGATCCAGCCCTTCCATTCCTCGCAGCGGATGGCGGGCAGCTTGTAGTTTTCCTTACAGAAACCCGTCGTCTCTGCCATGAAGGGCGCGCCGCGCAGCTGGCCGTCCAGCCCGTAGGTCCAGGCGTGATAGGGGCAGACGAGGACGCGCTTGTTGCCCGTGCCTTCGACCAGCGTCGACATGCGGTGCAGGCAGACGTTGGAAAAGGCGCGGATGCCCTGCTCGCGGTCGCGGATCACGACGATGGGCTGTCCGGCCAGATCGAAGGTCAGGTAATCGCCGACATTGGGCAGGCCGCTCGCATGGCCGACGCAGACCCATTCCTTGCCGAAAATCTCGGAAAGTTCGAGATCGAGAAAATCGGTGCTGGTATAGACCGAAGGCGGCATGGCGCGGGCATCGACCATCGGGCGGGCGGCGGCGGCAAGCAGTTCGGCGAGGGGGCTGGCTTGTGACATTGCTGTCTCCTTGGCTGGGCGGGCCGGATGCGCGGGGCGGCGCTTCGGCAGCACTTCTGTTGGAACCAGCTTGACCGAGCGCCAAGAAATATCAAAATTCAAATAACCTAAGAATTAAGAAGGTAAAATATGGTCAGGTTCACCCTCCGCCAATGTGCCTATTTCCGCGCGGTCGCCGAACAGGGCGGGATCGCGCAGGCGGCGCGGGTTCTCAATATCTCGCAGCCCTCGGTCGCGCAGGCCATCGAGAAGCTCGAGGATGTGACCGGCATGGCCCTTTTCGAGCGCCACCACGCCCGCGGCCTGACCCTGACCATGCAGGGGCGGCTGTTTCTGGCCGAGGTCGAGGCGCTCGAGGCCCGCGCCATGCAGGTCGAACGCGAGGCGACGGCTCTGGCCTCGGGACTGCGCGGCGAGATCCGGCTGGGGATTTTCTGGACGCTCGCGCCCTTTTACGCGGCGGGGCTGATCCGCAGTTTCCGCGCCATCGCGCCCGAGGTTCGCCTGCATCCGCAAGAGGCCTCGCTGTCGGCTTTGGCCGAGCGCCTGCGCGAGCGCAAACTCGACTTCGCGCTGACCTATGATCAGGGCGCGGATGCGCAGGGGCTGGTTTTCCAGCCGCTGGCCGCCTTGCGCCCGATGGTCGTCGTGGCGCGCGACCATCCGCTGGCGGGCCGCGAGGCGGTCTCTCTCCGCGATCTGGCGCAGGAGCCCTATGTGCTTTTCGACGCACCCGGCAGCAGCAGCTATTTTCAGGATCTTCTGGCCGAGGGCGGGATCGCCCCGCCGGTGGCCTATGCCTCGACCTCGATGGAATCGGTGCGCAGCGCGGTTGCGGCGGGCTTCGGCTTCACGCTTTTGGTGATGCGCCCGCCTTCGGACCAGACCTATGACGGCGGCGCGGTCCGCACCATCGCGCTCACCGATCCGCTGCGGCCCCTCAATGTCGTGCTCGCCTCGCGCGAGGGAGTCCATGCAGGCGGCATCGCGCGCCGGTTCGCGGATCACGCCGCCGCGTGGTTTGCGGCGCGGATCTAGCTGCGGCGCGGCTGCCCGGGACCGCTCAGGCCGGAAGACCGAGCAGGATGCCGCCGCCCGCGCCGACAAGGACCACGACCCAAGGCGCGGCCTTCCATTGCACCAGCAACAGGAAGCAGGCGAGCGCCAGCGCGAAATCGCGCAGATCGCCCAAGGCGCTTGTCGCCACCGGCGTATAAAGCGCCGCGCCGAGGATCCCGACCACCGCCGCATTCGCCCCCTGCATCACGGCCTGCGCGGCAGGGGTTCTGCGCAGATCCTGCCAGAAGGGCAGGGCCGCGGTCAGCAGGAGAAAGCCCGGCAGAAACACCGCAACCAGCGCGATTGCCGCGCCGGCTATGCCGTGGGGCGCGGGCACAAGCGCCGCGCCCAGATAGGCGGCAAAGGTGAAAAGCGGGCCCGGCATGGCTTGGGCCGCGCCATAGCCCGCAAGAAAGCTCTCGGGGGTGATCCAGCCGCGCGCGACGGTTTCGGCCTGCAAAAGCGGCAAGACGACATGGCCGCCACCAAAAACCAGCGCGCCCGCGCGGTAAAAGGCGTCGAACAAGGCCCATCCCTGCGCAAGAGGCGCAAGCAGCGGAAGCGCCAGCAAAAGCGCGCCGAAACCGGCCAAAGCGCCCAGGCCCGCGCGACGGGAAACGGGAAAGGCCAAGGCCATGCGGCCCGCCTCGGGGGGCATCGGCTCCCCGAAGGGTCCGCGCATATAGCCAAGCGCGCCGCCCAGAAGGATCGCGCCGATCATGCCCCATGCCCCCGGCGCGAAAGCGATCATCGCGACGGCGGCCAGCGCGATCAGCGCGCGCTCGCGGTCGGGCGTCAGACTGCGCGCCATGCCCCAGACGGCCTGCGCGACGATCGCCACCGCCACGATCTTGAGCCCGTGGATCGCGCCGCTCCCCACCGGCCCCGCAATCCGCGCCGCGCCCAAAGCCAGTGCCACCATCACCAGCGCCGAGGGCAGGGTGAAGGCCGCGAAAGCCGCCAGCGCCCCCAGCCATCCCGCCCGCATCAGCCCCAAGGCAAAGCCGGTCTGGCTCGAGGCGGGGCCGGGCAGGAACTGGCAGAGCGCGACCAGATCGGCATAGGCGCGATCGTCGAGCCAGCCGCGTTTCTCGACCAGCTCGGCGCGGAAATAGCCCAGATGGGCGACCGGCCCTCCAAAACTCGTGAGTCCGAGTTTGAGGAAAACCGAGAAAACCTCGGCCACCGAACCGCGCGGCGGAGCGGGTGGATTGCGGGGCGGGATCGGCGTTGCTTCCGGCATGGGCTGTCTGTCTTCCGGTCGGGGCCGCGCTGCTGTCAGCTTGGGGCGCGCGTCATTGATGTCAATAAGTTCAGATGGTTGCGGGGCTTCTCTCGGGGCCGGCGCCCTTTGGCACCACGTCGACATTGCGGCGCGACAACCGGGCCAGAATGCGCGCATCCGGTGCTTCGGGCTTGGGCCGAGGCGCGGCAAGCGGCTCCGCGCACAACGGCGAGCTGCGGGGAAAGGGGGTGGCGATGTGCATTCACGGCTCATTCTGGTGTCGCTCGTCTGCCCGCAATCTTTCACGAAAAGATGTGGTTTCAAAGACAGTCGGGCGGATCACGGGCGGTCTTGGGCCTGCGAGGGCCGCTCGCGGAAAGCCTCGTAAGCGGCCAGCGCGCGGGCGCGGCCTTGGGCGAGATGCCCGGCCAAAGCCGCCGCGCCTTGGCCCGTCTCCTGACCCTGCCAACCGGCGACGGCGGCCGTCGCGGGGTCGCGGGGGTCGCGTTCGAGCCATGCGCGCGGGATCGCCTCGCGATAGGCGCGGGCCTCGGGGCCGTCGGGGGCGGGCAAGCCGTAACCTTCCAGCCAGCGTGCGCGGTAGCGTCCCTCGGGGTCGAACTGGCGCGCCTGCTTTTCGGGGTTGAAAATCCGGAAGAAAGGCGAGGCATCGGGGCCGCAGCCCGCGACCCATTGCCAGTTCATCGCATTGGCGGCGGGATCCCAATCGGTCAGACAATCGGCGAAATGGGCAAGGCCCGCGCGCCAGTCGATCAGCAGATGTTTTGTCAGCCAGCTTGCGACAACCATGCGCACACGGTTGTGCATCCGCCCGCTCAGCCACATCTCGCGCAGACCGGCATCGACCAGCGCGACACCGGTTCGGGCCTGCCGCCAGTCGGCCAGATCGCGGGGGGTCTCGCGCCAGGGAAAGGCCTCCCATTCGGGGCGCCAGCAGCGGGTCGCGAGATCGGGGCTCTCGATCAGGAGATGCCATGCGAATTCGCGCCAGATCACCTCGGACAGGAAGCTCCCGATCCCCGCGGCGCGGGCGGGATCGGCCTCGGCGGCAAGGCGGGCGCGGGCCCAGATCCGGCGCGGGCTGATCTCGCCGAGCGCGAGATGCTCCGAGAGGCCCGAGGTCGCCTCAAGATCGGGGCGGTCGCGCAGATCGCCATAGCCTGCGGCTTGATCGAGAAAGGCCCCGAAGCGGGCATGGGCCGCGGCCTCTCCGGCGGGCAAAGCGAAGGTTTCAAGCGCCGCGCGGCCGCGGTGCAGATCTGGGGCGAGATCGGGGATTGCGGGCAAGGGGGCGGGGATGCCGGCGGCGGGAGCGGGGGCAAAAGCGCAAGCCTGCGCGGTGATCCTTTGCGGCGCATCGGGCGCGGGGCGGTCGGGGCCGATGCGGCGGAGCGCGCGGGCGAAGGGGGTATAGACCTTGAAACCCGCGCCCTGCTGCGTCCGCAAAAGGCGCGGATGGACAAGGAGATGGCCCGCATGCAGCACAAGCTCGCCCCCGACTCTCTGCACGGCGTTGCGCACGCGGGTCTGAAGCGCGCGCATCTCGGGGGCGGGCCAGTCGGATTGGTGGATGCTGCGCGCGCCCGCCGACTGCAGGAGCGCGGGAAAAACGGCCTCGGGCTCGCCTTGCCACAGCGTGATGCCGGTCCCGCCGGTCCTGCGGCGCAGCTCGGCGTCAAAGGCCCGCAAAGCCCGCTCGAGCCGCCAACGGCTGGCCGCGCCCTGCGCCAACGTCAGCCGGTCGAGGAAGAAATGCACGGCCAAGGGCCCCTCGGCCAAAGCGGCGAGCAGGGCGGGGTTGTCGTCGAAGCGGAAGTCGCGCGTGAGCCAGAAAATACCGGGTGCGGGCACTGCTGGGGAGGCCGTATCGGTGGCAGGCATATCGGGCGCGGGCATATCGACCTTCATCGCTGGGGCGGTGCCTGTTCCTAGCGCGGTTTCGACCGGCGCGACAGATGCGGCCGTCTTTGGTTCGGAAAGGTTTTCCGCGCCGGATCGGCACAATTCTGCCCTTGCGCGATGACGCTCGCGTGAGGGGCGCGCGCGGGGCGATGACAGTCGGACCGCGAGGCCTTATCCTTGCACCATGCTGCGCCGGATGCCTGCCCTCGCCATGACCATGCTGACGCTGGTCGCCCTGACCCTCGCCCTCTTCGCGGCGCAGGTGCACGGCAGCGCCATGCTTGCAAGCGACACACATCACGGTGCGCATCAGGCCGTTCCGCAGCCCGCCGCCGCGCATCACGGGGCAGCTCATGCGCCCGAAAATTCCGCAGACCAGAGCCTCCATCACGGCGCGACAGTTGCATCCTGCGAAGGCGGAAGCGCCACTGGGGCGGGTTGCCTTTCGGCCTCGGCGCTGTGCGGTTTCGTCTGCACCGGCCTTGGCGCCTTGCCCTTTGCGGGGCGGATTGCGGGGCTCGGCGATGCGCGTCGCGAGCCCTATTTGCGCCAAAGCCCCGCTTTGCCGCTTGCGGGCGCACCTCCCGTCGACCAGCGCCCGCCGATCGCGGCCACCCTTTGACGTCCGGCGGCCGCTTTGGTGCCGCAATGTTTGATTTTCAAAGGGGGCTTTGCCCCGAGGAGGTCTTATGACCAGATTTTCCCGTCGCGGTTTCATGACCGCAACCGCCGCCGCCTTTGCGGCCGGCCAGATGCCTTTGCGCGGCTTCGCCCAAGGTTCCCCAGCGATTGCGCTTTCCGCGCAAAGCCGCACGCTTGATATCGGCGGGCGTGCCGCCACCGTCTACGGGCTCTCCGGCCCCTCGGGTCAGGGGCTGGTCCTCGATCCCGGCCAGCGCTTCCGCGTCGATCTGACGAACAAGCTCGATGTCGGCACGCTGATCCATTGGCATGGCCAGATCCCGCCCAATGCGCAGGACGGCGTGCCGGATCTGCCTGCGCCGGTCCTCGCACCGGGGGAGATGCGCAGCTATGACTTCGCGCCGCAGCCCGGTACGCATTGGATGCACAGCCATATTCCGATGCAGGAGATGCAGCTTCTGGCCGCGCCCCTGATCGTGCGCCGCCCCGAGGATGTCGCCGCCGACCGGCAGGAGGTGGTGATGTTCCTCCATGATTTCTCGTTCAGCACGCCCGAGGAGATCATGGCGACGATCCTTGAAGGCCATGGCGGCTCGCATGGGGCCGAAGCCCCGCCTGCCTCCGGTCAGGGCGGAATGGATCACGGGTCGATGGATCACGGGGCGATGAACCACGGGGCGATGACCGGCGCGACGACCGCCACAGCGCCCGAGGCGCAAACGGGGATGGATCATTCCGCGATGGGGCATGGGGCGGCTTCGGGCGCGGTTTCGGGCGGAATGGCCGGAACGGCGATGTCGGGCATGGACCACGCCGCGATGGGCCACGGCAACATGGACATGTCGGGCATGGATATGGGCGGCATGGATATGTCGGGCATGGAGATGGATCTCAACGACTATAACTGGGACGCCTATCTCGCCAACGACCGCATTCTCTCCGACCCGGAGGTCGTTACCGTCGAGCGCGGAGGGCGCATCCGTCTGCGCGTGATCAATGGTGCCGCCGCCACCGTCTTTTTCATCGAGACCGGCCGCGCACCCGCGCGACTGGTGGCTGTCGACGGCCACGAGATCGTGCCGGTTTCGGGGACGCGCTTCGGCGTGGCGATGGGGCAGCGCCTCGATCTCGAGATCGATCTTCCGGCCGAAACCGGCGCTTGGCCGATCCTCGCCTTGCGTGAAGGCGCGCGCGAGCAGACCGGCATCATTCTCGCCAATCCCGGTGCGCAGGTCGCGAAGATCGACCTTCTGGCCGAGACCGAGGCACCGGCTTTCGACATCGACCTCAAGCAGGAAGCGGGCCTTGCCGCCGCTGCGCCTCTGGCCGCGCGCGCGGTCCAGCGCGCGCAGATGATCATGCTCGGCGGCTCGATGTCGCCCTATCGCTGGACGATCGACGGCGCGGTCTGGGGCGAGCATCACCCCGTGCCCGCCATCACCGGCGAAAGGGTCGAGCTGACCTTTCACAACATGTCGATGATGGGCCATCCGATGCATCTGCACGGCCATGTTTTCCAGGTCGTCGCGATCAACAACCACCGCTTTGCGGGGGCGCTGCGCGATACGGTCTATGTCCCGCCGAATGCTGCGGTGACCGTCGCGCTCGATGCCGGAGAGGCGGCGCGCTGGATGCTCCATTGCCACCATATGCCGCATCTCCAGACCGGCATGATGGCGGAGTTCCGCATCGCGGCCGCCTGATCGGGGTAGCGCAAAACAGGGCCGCCGCGCGGGGATATCCTCGCGCGGCGGCTTTTGCGTCAATGGGTTGCGCGCATTTCCTTAGCGGGTTTCGCCTGCGGATTGCGGCGGATAAAGCGAGAGGAAACGCGCCACCCTGCGCGCGATGAAGGCATCGAGCTCGTCTTCGGCCAGAGGCGGCATCATCAACAGCGCGCGTCGCTGCAGGCCCGCGATGATCATGTCGAGAAACTCGCTCGCGGCCTCGCGGCAATCGGGCATCACGAGATCGCCGCGCGCGACGCGGGTGCCGAAATAATCGGCCAGCGACTGGATCGAGCGTTCCGGCCCCGAGGTGTAAAGGTAGCGCGCGAGATCGGGAAATTTCTCGCCCGCGCCGATCATCATGCGCATCGAAGCCATGACATCGCCGCTCATGAGGGTGGTGATGACATGGCGCGCGATCCGGCGCAGCTCGTCGCCGATCGCGCCCGCGCCGCTGCCGATCTCGCGGATGGCCTGCTGCATCCGGCTGCACTCGGCCAGAACGAGGCTTTCGAACATCGCTTCCTTGCTGTCGAAATAGACGTAGAGCGTCCCTTTGGAGACCTTGGCCGCGCGGGCGACATCCTGCATCGAGGCGGCCTCGAAACCTTTGGCCAGAAACATCCGCCGCGCGCCGTCGAGGATCTGGCGGCGCTTGGGATTGTCTTCGGGCGCGGGCTGCCCGTCCCCGGGAAGCCCGTCGCTGATTTGCCCGTCCTTCGACGCGGGATTTGGGCGGTCTTGCGGTTTCGGCCTGTGGGGACCGGCGGGATAGCCGAGGGGAAAGGTCGTGTTCATGCGGGGCTCCTGCGTCGGCCGTGGCGGGGCGGGTCCGCAATTTTGCGGGTTCAAGGTAATTAACATTGACCGAACCGTTCGGTCAATGATAGCGGTTGTGACAAGGAGTCGCGCCGTTTTGGCGCGGGTCGAATCATGCCCTGATCCAGCCTCTGGACCCGTGTTGCGGCATGTAGCGCAGAGGAAAGGCCCCGATCATGGCAACACCCCCGACCTCGTCAGCCCAAGCCGAAACCGCGACGCCCGACGGCGGGCCGGCTCCGGCATCCGCGCCGGCGGCTCCTCCCGCGAAATCGGGCAAGGCCAAGCGGGTTCTGGGGCTGGTGGCGCTGATCCTTCTGGGGGTCGTGGCCTATGAGGGCTACCGCTGGTTCACCTTCGGGCGCTTCCACGAAAGCACCGACGACGCCTATCTTCAGGCCGATCTCGTGGTGCTGCAGGCGCGCGAAAGCGGCTATATCACCGAAATCGCGATTGCGCCCAACGCGCCGGTCAGCCGTGGCCAGATCATCGCCCGCATCGATCCGCGCGATTACGAGATCGCCTTGACCGCCGCGCAAAACAGCCTCGAAGTCGCTAAAAGCGCGGGCCTCCAGCTCGAGGCGCAGATCGTCGCGGCCGAAGCGACCGTGCGTCAGGGCGAGGCACTGCTGATCGCCGCCGAGGCGCAAAACGACGGCGCGCAAAAGGCCTATCAGCGCGCGCGCGAACTGCGCACCAATTCCGCAGGGACGCAGGCCGCGCTGGATGCGGCCGAAGCCAATGCCAAATCCGCCGCCGCCGAAGTCGAAAGCGCCAAGGCCACGATCGCGCAGGCCCAGGCCCAGCTCGGCGTCTTGCGCGCCCAGCTTGATACCGCGCGCCTCGACGTGCGGGTTGCGCGCACGCAGGTCGAGCGCGCCCAGCTCGATCTCGACTTCACCACGATCCGCGCGCCTTTCGACGGCATCCTGACCGAGCGCCAGATCCAGGTCGGCTCTTTCGTGGCGGCGGGCAGCCGTCTCGGCACGCTGGTTCCGGTCCAGAACCTCTATGTCGGCGCGAATTTCAAAGAGACCCAGATCGCCGATATCCACCCCGGCGCGAAAGTCGGGATCCGCGTCGATGCCTGGCCGAAAGAGCGCCTTTCGGGCACGGTCGAAAGCCTGACGGCGGGGACGGGGCAGGTTTTCAGCCTGCTGCCCTCAAGCAATGCGACCGGCAATTTCACCAAAGTCGTCCAGCGCGTGCCGGTCCGCATCACGCTTGACGAGGCCGACCGCAACCGCCTGCCTTTGCGTCCGGGCATGTCGGTCGTGGTCGAGGTCGATACCCGCACCGGCGAGAACCGCCTGCTTCTGCCCGCGCCGGCAGCGCAGGGCGAACAGCCCGCCGCTACGACGAGCAAGGCCGAGCAACCGGCCGCCACCACCACCACGGGGGGCTGATTTGGCCGGCCCCACATCGGGCGCGGCCACCGCCGGCGGCGTCCCTTCGGCTGCCCCGCCCGTGGCGATGCCCGCCGAAGAACATCTCGACATGCGCAAGCTGGTCACCTTCCTTCTGATGGTGCTGGGCATGTTCATGGCAATTCTGGACATCCAGATCGTCTCGGCCTCGTTGCCGGAAATCCAGGCGGGACTCGGCGCGTCGAGCGACGAGATTCCCTGGATCCAGACCTCCTACCTGATCGCCGAAGTCATCATGATCCCGCTGTCGGGCTATCTGTCGCGGATGCTGTCGACGCGTTGGCTGTTCACGATCTCGGCAGGCGGTTTCACCGTGATGAGCGTGCTTTGCGGCCTGTCCAATTCCATGGGCGAGATGATCTTGTGGCGCACGCTACAGGGCTTTCTGGGCGGGGCGATGATCCCGATGGTGTTTGCCAGCGCCTATACGATCTTCCCGCGCTCCAAGATGCATATCGTCTCGCCGCTGATCGGGCTGGTGGCGACGCTGGCGCCGACGATCGGGCCGACTTTGGGCGGCTATCTGACGGAATTCCTCAGCTGGCACTGGCTGTTTTTCATCAATGTCGTTCCCGGCATCGTGGTGACCCTGGCCGCCTTCTTCCTGATCGATTTCGACAAACCGGATCTGAGCCTGCTCAGCCGTTTCGACTGGTGGGGCTTTCTCGGCCTCGCGGTTTTCCTCGGCACGATGGAATATGTCCTCGAGGAGGGCGCGGCCGACGACTGGTTTGCCGAGCCGACGATCGTGATGATGACCGCGATCATGACTTTGGGCGGCTTTCTGTTCTTCTGGCGCGCCTTTACCGCCGAAGAGCCGATCGTGCGGCTCGATGCCTTCACCGACCGCAACTTCGCGATGGGTTCCATCTTCTCCTTCGGGCTGGGGATCGGGCTTTACGGCATGATCTATATCTTTCCGGTCTATCTCTCGGGGGTGCGGGGGCACAATTCGCTCCAGATCGGCGAGACGATGATGGTCACCGGCGTCGCGATGTTCCTGACCGCGCCGATTGCGGGGCGGCTGGTGCAATCGGTCGATCTGCGGCTGGTCATGGGTGTGGGCTTCGCGCTTTTCGCGCTGAGCGCATGGATGATGACCGGCCTGACCGACGACTGGGACTATTGGGAGATCTTCCTGCCGCAGGTGCTGCGGGGGATCTCGCTCATGCTGTGCATGGTGCCGGTTTCGAATATCGCGCTGGGGATGCTGCCGCCCGAGCAGGTCAAGAACGCCTCGGGGCTGTTCAACCTGACGCGCAATCTTGGCGGCGCGGTGGGGCTTGCGCTCATCAATACGATTCTGTCGAACCGCGAGGATGTCCATTTCGCGCGTCTTGCCGAAAGTGTGAACGGCGCCAACGACAGTGCCGCGGGGGCGCTTGCCACGCTGACTCAGGCCTTTGCGGGGCTGGGCGATGCGGCGGAAAGCGCGGCCTATGCGACGCTGGCGCGGATGGTTTCGGTGCAGGCGATGGTGATGTCGCTGATCGATCTCTTCGTGCTTTTGACGGGGCTTTTCCTCGGCTTGGCGTTTTTGCTCTTTTTCGTGCAGCGTCCGGCAATCGGCGGCGGCGGGGGCGGCGGCGGGCATTAGGCCCGAAGCAGGTGCCTCCGCGCGCGCTTTTTCCAGTCCGGTTTCGTCCGCATCCCCGCCTCCGGTGCTCCCGCGGCGGATTGCCGCACTGCGGCGCGTGCATATTTCCGTTTGGTCTTTGTTTCGGTCGGGGCCGCTAACCCGATTCCAACCAGAGGCCGCAAGGATGAAAAAGATGCAGATAATGGACAATCAAGGATGTTTCGGCACCGTGACCCGCGCCCTTCATTGGAGCATGGCCGTGCTGATAGGCTGGCAGTTCGTCGGCATGATCAGCAAGGTCGCCGTGGGTCGCGAACACCCCGTGAGCCAGTTTCTCGGGGGCTATCACTTGAACATCGGGACGGTGCTCTTCGTGCTGATCGTCCTGCGTTTGGCTTGGGCCTTCATCAACCGCCGCAACCGGCCCTCGCACGGGGCGGGGCTTTTGGCCAAGGCGGCTGTTGCGGGCCATACCGCGATCTATACGCTGATGCTCCTCGTGCCGCTGATGGCGCTGATCCGCGCCTGGGGACGCGAGCGCGGCTTTTCTCCCTTCGGCTTCGAGCTGTTCGCCCCCCGCACGCCCGATACCGTGGTGACCGCCGCCGTCGAGCTGGGCGACATGTTCCATGGCGAATTGGCCTGGCTCATGGGCCTGCTGGTGCTGAGCCATATTTTCATGGCCGTGTTCCATCACCGCGTGCTGCGCGACGACACCATGAAGCGCATGCTGGCCTGAACGCAAAGGGCGGGCCCGAAAGCCCGCCGTATTCTTCGCCGCTTCGGCCGCAGTTGCGTCCGGTCAGCCGAGGACCAGCCCGACCGCAAGGATCAGGAGCACCACGGCAAAGCCCCGTTTGAGCAGAGCCCCCGGCACGCGGCTGGCCAGACGCGCCCCGAAGGGCGCCCCGATCAGGCTGCCGAAACCGATCCCCAGAAGCGCCTCGATATGGAGCGTGCCGAGCATGGGTGCATCCACCCCCCCGACCGGCCGCAGCGCGTAAAAGACCGCGCCCGCGACCGTCACCGGCAGGCCGATCGTGGCCGAGGTGGCAACGGCGCGCACCATCTTCCAGCCGCGCCCCGACAGGAAGGGCACCATGAAGACCCCGCCGCCCGCGCCGATCAACGCACCGGCAAAGCCGATTGCCGCCCCCGCCGCGCGGTAGGTCGCGGCCGATACCGGACGGTCCTGCACGCGTTGTTTGCGCGAAAGCAGCATCTTCAGCCCGACAAAGATCAGGAAGGCCGCGAAGATCAGCTTGAGCATATCCGCGGGCAGCCGCGTCACCAGAACCGAGCCCGCCAGCACGCCGATCAGGCTGAACGGCACGATCATGCGAAAGCTCGACCAGTCGATATTGCCGAGCCGGTTGTGGGTCACGACCGAGCTGACCGAGCCGATGGTCACGATCCCCATCGAGGTCGCCAGCGCCACCGTCGGCGCCAGATCCGGCGGCACGCCGAGATGGGGCAGCGAGAAGGTCAGCACCGGCACCGCCACCAAGGCCATGCCGACCCCGATCATGCCGAGCAGCAACCCGCCGAAGAGACCTGCGAGAAACAAGGCGAGAAAGGTGATCATGATTGCCCGTCCTGTTGCGGCGGCTCGCAGGTGACGCGCACCGCCAGATCGATCCGCGCCTCGATTTCGCTCCATTCCGGAGGGTTGTCCATCAGCCCGCGAATGATGGCATCCGTCGCGATCATATCGTGGAAAAGCAGCGCGCGCCGCGCGGGGTCGGGCAAATCGCGCAAAACCTGCGCGATCACTTTGCGGCTGGCGCGCGGCCCCGCGATATACCATTCGCGCAGGATCTCGGGGAAACGCCCCGAGGCGGCCAGAACCATGCGCTGGAAAGCGAGATGGCGCGGCGCGGTCAGCTGGCGCATCAGAGTGCGCCCGAGGATCCCCAGCGCGATGGCGGGCGGGGTGTCGCCCAGATCGAGCTGGCGCAGGGGCGACACGAATTCCGCACCAAGCCCTTGGAAAATGGCGACGAAAAGCCCCTCTTTGCCGCCGAACATCTTGTAGATATTGGTCTTCGAGCCGCCGACTTCGCGGATGATCTCGTCGATCGAGACCGCATCATAGCCGCGCTCCAGAAAGAGGTTGGTCGCGGTCTCGACGATCAGCTCGCGCCGCGCGAGGCCGCGGGTGTTGAGCCGGGGCCCGCCCTCCGCTTGCGCGGAGGTCGGGCTGCCGGTTGCGGTTTGTCGGGGCGTCTTCGCCGCGCTCATTTGAATTCAGCCTTCTGTTCGGGGGCCGGTCCGGCTTGCCGTCCGTCCGGTCGTGCCATTGCATTGGCCTGCTCGCGGGCCTCCTGCCGTGCCGATTTCGCATGGTGGTGGGCGATGCGGAAGGCGCGGCGATCGATATGTTGCGACAAAAGCAGGCTTGCGATGACGACGGCAACCCCGATCGACTGGATCACCGAGGGCACAACCCCGTTGAAGACCGCATCCAGCGCGAAAGCGGTGAGCGGGGTCATCAGCAAGAGCGGCGCGACAGAGGCGGCTCCGGCCGATTGGATCGCAAAGAACCACAAGGCGAAGGCCAGAGCGGTGACGACAAGGGCGATCAGCACAAAGCCGAGCAGGTTGGCGGCGGTGATGGTCGCCGGAATGTCGCCAAGGAAGGCCGCGACAATCGACAGCTCGACACCGGCGACGATCATTTGCCAGCCGGTCAGGCTGATGATCGAGCTGGGACGGCCCCATTTGTGCAGCAAGGTCCCGCCCAGTGCGACAGCCAGAGCCGCCCCCAAAGCCGCCGCAATCCCGATCGCGTCAAGCGCGGCATTGCCCTTGAGCACGACCATCGAGACGCCGACCGCACCCAGCGCAACCGCGCCGACCTTGGCTTTCGAGGGGATCGCTCCCAGAACCGGCCATGCCAGAAGCACCATGAACAGCGGCCCGAGCGCCTGGAAGGTTGCGGCCATCCCGCCCGGCAGGCGGATCGCGGCGACAAAGAGAAGCGCAAAGAACAGCGCGCTGTTCAGCGTCCCCAGCACGAGGATGCGGCCCCACCATTCGCGCGGCGGAAAGTCCCGCGCCAGAAGCAAGAGCGGCAGGCCGCCGCCAAGGGCACGCAAAGCCGCGTTGAACATCGGGTTCGGCGGCAGGAAACTGGTGGTGATGATATAGGTGAAGCCCCACAGGATGGCCGCGATTGCAGCCGCGAGTTTGGGTGACATGGACATCGTTCTTTCTTTCTTGGGCTACGGGTTCCAGCCAGTCGATGCGGCTTTCGTTGAGCTCAAGTTAGAATAATACGGTTCGGTATTAAAGTGATAAGGAGTGGTATCACCGTCTCCGCAGGGCAAATGCGGCGTTCGCAATTTGCGAACACTTGGGTGCAATGCGGTCGGAAATCGCCAACGACTTCGTCCGCGTGCAGGCAAAATCCTGCGCGCGGTTTCATGCGGCAATGGGGCTTGAGGGGCTGCGAAAGGGGCCTAGGTCCCGGGCAGGGTCAGTACATCGGGATGCAGCAGCGCGCCGTCCTTGATCCAGATCGAGACGCCCTCTGGTCCCGCAACCGCGCTCAGGGGTTGGCCTGCGGGCAGGCGGCCCCAGCTTTGCGGGCGCAGGGTCTCGTTCCCGCCAAGCGCGCCTCTGACGGTGGCG
This sequence comes from Paracoccus cavernae, assembly GCF_042430175.1. Lineage (NCBI taxonomy): Bacteria > Pseudomonadati > Pseudomonadota > Alphaproteobacteria > Rhodobacterales > Paracoccaceae > Paracoccus > Paracoccus cavernae. Next base: position 18,431 of record NZ_JBHMDZ010000047.1, read on the forward strand.
CCGCCTGTGATGACGATGAATTCCAGCCCGCGCGGATTGTCGATCGCGATGTCGGCCCCTGCGGCCCAATCGCCGATGCGGACCTCTTCGGCCCCGTCGGCAAAGAGGCGGCGCAGGCGGGTCTCGCCCGAACGGGGCGCGAGCTCCTCGCCCTCGCCGGGTTGGCGCACGATCTGGACCGCATCGCCCGCGCGATATTGCCAGAGCCGCACGAAGATCACGCAGCCGTCTTCGGCCGCAGGCACATGGCCGGTGCCGGGCGGATTGCGGAAATAGCTGCCCGCCGGATAGTCTCCGTGCTCGTCCTGAAAGGTGCCTTCGAGGACGAGGATCTCCTCGCCGCCCGAATGGATATGGCGCGGAAAGCTGCTGCCGGGGGCATAGCGCACGATCGAGGTGGCGCGGGCAACCTCGTCCCCGATCCGGAAGAGCATCCGCCTGTCGACCCCTGCCGCAGGGCTGGGGATCCAGTCGAGCGCCGCGCCCTGGACCAGAACCGGCCGGTCGAAATCGTCATTGATGCGCATGGTCGCTCTTTCCGTGCGGGGCGGCACAAGCCGGATGGTTGTCGTCGGCCATCATCATACCCACCTTTGCGGCTTGCCGCGAGCGCGACTTTCGGGCGCGACAGGCTTGGGCGCGCGCGGCAAGCAGTGACTGGACGGGGGCCATGCTTCCCCAGTATGGAACAAAAACACTCGGCTTCACCGCCGCAGGCCCGAGGGCAGGCGGCAGGCGGTCGACCGGACGGGCCGTCGCGGCCGGAGCTATGGGGTAACGAGGATGGCAGACATGTCCGAAGCCGGTCGCATCGCCTTGGAAATCGACGGCCTCGTGCGCCGGTTCGGCGCGCGCGAGGTTCTCTCCGACATCACCTTGGCTGTGCCCGAAGGCAAGATCACCTGCCTGCTGGGGGAATCGGGCTCTGGGAAATCGACGCTTTTGCGCCTGCTCGCGGGGGTCGATGCGCCGGATGGCGGCCGCATCCGCATGGGCGGTCGGGAGATCGTCGGGCCGCGTACCTTCATCGAGCCCGAAGACCGCGCCATCGGCTTCATGTTTCAGGATTACGCGCTGTTTCCGCATCTGAGCGTGGACGACAACCTCGCCTTCGGCCTGCGCCACCTGTCGCGCGCCGAGCGCGATGCCCGCGTTGCCGAAGTCGCCGAGCGCATCAGCATCGGCCATTTGCGCGGCCGTTTCCCGCATTCGCTTTCGGGGGGCGAGCAGCAGCGCGTGGCCCTTGCCCGCGCCATGGCGCCCAAGCCCGCGATCCTGCTGATGGACGAGCCTTTCTCCAATCTCGATCAGGGCCTGCGCGAGAAGGTCCGGCGCGAGACCGTCCAGACCCTGCGCGCGCTTGGCGCGACCGCGATCATCGTCACCCATGATCCGCAAGAGGCTCTGGCGGTCGGCGATCTCATCGTGCTGATGCGCGAGGGTACCATCGAGCAGGTCGCGAGCCCTTTCGCGATCTACGACAACCCCGTCTCGCCCTATGCCGCCGAATTCATGGGGCCGTGCAACCGGCTGACGGGGATCTGGTCGCAGGGGATGCTCGAAACCCCGATCGGGGCCTTTCCGGGCAATCTCGACCTGCCGGACGGGACGCTCGCTTTGGCCTGCATCCGCCCGCAAGCGCTGTCGATCGAGCCGGATGGGGCGGGGATTTCGGCGCGGGTGCTGGGGAAAACCTTCATCGGCGAGAGCGAGCAGATCGACATTCAGGTCCATCCGCTCGGCGCGCCCCTGCGCATGCACAGCCATTTCCGCATCCCGATGGAGGTCGGCGCGCGCGTCAGCCTGCGGCTGAACGGGGCGCAGGTCCATGTCTTTGCCGATCCGGCCCAGCCGCGGCCCGAAGGCTGATCGCCGCAATCCGTCGCGGGCCGCGCATCCGCTTGGCCAAAGGGCGCGACAGGCGGGTTTCGGGATGCGACATTTTGTCCCAGAACGGTCAATCTTGATTAAAGCTCTAAGATATAAGAGCATCACGTCCAAGTAAAATTGTCACCCATCCCCTCAGAGGTTTCCTCATGATCTTCGATCGCAATCTGTCGCGTCTTCTTCTGGCCGGCGCCGTCATGGCCGGTTCCGCCGGTAGTCTCGCCGCGCAAGAGCTGAACCTCTATACCTCGCGCGAGCCGGGTCTGGTCGAGCCGCTGCTCGAAGCCTTCACCACCAAGACCGGCGTCAAGGTGAATACCGTCTTCCTCAAGGATGGTCTGGCGGAGCGTGTCGCTTCGGAAGGCGCAAGCTCGCCCGCCGATGTGTTGATGGCGGTCGATGTCGGCAATCTGGTCGATCTGGTCGAAAAGGGCCTGACCCAGCCGGTCGAATCCGAGGCGCTCAGCGCGGCTGTTCCGGAAAACCTGCGCGATCCGGGCAACCAGTGGTTCGCTTTGTCGATGCGCGCCCGCGTCGTCTATGCGGCCAAGGATCTCGATCTGGACGCGATCACCTATGAAGAGCTGGCCGATCCGAAATGGAAGGGCAAAGTCTGCATCCGTTCGGGCCAGCACCCCTATAACACCGGCCTGATCTCGGCCTTCCTCACGCATCACGACGCGGCCCAGACCGAGGAATGGCTGACCGGCCTCAAGGCCAATCTCGCGCGTCAGGCGGGTGGCGGCGACCGCGACGGTGCCAAGGACATCCTCGGCGGCATCTGCGATATCGCTGTTGCGAACTCCTATTACGTCGGGCTGATGCGCTCGGGCAAAGGCGGCGACGAACAGCGCGCATGGGGCGATGCGATCAAGGTCGTTCTGCCGACCTTCGCCGACGGCGGCACCCATGTGAACATCTCGGGCGCGGCCGTTGCCAAGAATGCACCCAACCGCGATCAGGCCGTCCAGTTGATCGAATATCTGGCATCGGACGAGGCGCAGAAGATCTACGGCGAGGCGAATTTCGAATATCCGGTCAACCCGAATGCCGAAATCGACCCGATCGTCGCTTCCTTCGGCACGCTGAAGATCGACAGCACCCCGTTGACCGAGATCGTCAAGAACCGCAAGGAAGCCAGCGAGCTGGTCGACAAAGTTGGCTTCGACAACTGATTACGGCGGATAACGTCGGAGGCGGTGCCGCGAGGTGCCGCCTTTCTGCATTCGGGCGATGATGTCTCAGAGCGAAATTTCCGCGGCCAGCGCCGCCCGTTCCAAACCCTTCCGCAGCCGCGGAAGGGTTTGGCTGTTTGCGAGCTTCGTGATCGCGGCGCTGGTCATGGTGCCGGTCGCGGCGCTGCTGTGGCAGGCGCTTCAGGGCTCGGCGGGGCTCTGGTCGCATCTCGCGCGCTTTGTGCTTCCCCATGCGCTGTCCCAGACCGCGATCCTCATGGCGGGAGTGGGGGTTTTGGTCGCCGCGATCGGGACGGGGGCGGCATGGCTGGTCACGGCCTATGATTTCAAGGGCAAACGGGTGCTCGAATGGGCGCTTTTGCTGCCTTTGGCGGTGCCGACCTATATCGTGGCCTATGCCTATCTCGACCTGCTGCACCCGCTTGGGCCGGTGCAGTCGGGGGTGCGCGCGGTTTTGGGTTACGACAGCCCGCGCCAGTTCCGCCTGCCCGACATCCGCTCGATGAGCGGGGCGATCATCCTGCTCAGCCTCGTGCTTTACCCCTATGTCTACCTGCCGGTCCGCGCGATGTTCATGACGCAGGCCGCCAATCTGGTCGAGGTCGCGCGCACTTTGGGCATCCGCCGCCGCGCGATCTTTTGGCGCGTGGCCATGCCGCTTGCGCGCCCCGCCGTCGCGGTCGGGGTCAGCCTTGCCCTGATGGAGACGCTCAACGACATCGGCGCCTCCGAATTTCTCGGCGTGCGCTCGCTGACGGTGTCGATCTATACCACCTGGGTCACGCGTTCGGATCTGCCGGGCGCGGCGCAAATCGCGCTGGCGATGATCGTGCTGGTGATCGCGCTGGTCTCGCTCGAGCGGTGGGCGCGCCGGCGCCAGCGCTACAGCATCACCGCGCAGCGTGCCCGCAGCTTCGCGCCAAAGCCGCTCAAGGGCAAAGCCGCCGCTCTGGCGCTGGTCCTCGGGCTTCTGCCCGTGGTTTTCGGCTTTCTGCTGCCCGCCGGCTATCTCGCGGTCGAGGCATGGAAGCGGTTCCAGTTCGCGGGCCTCTCGGGGAAATTGCTGATCGAGGCGCGCAATACCTTCACCCTCTCGGCGTTGGCGACGGTCGCGGTGCTGGTCTGCGGGCTGGTCGTAGCCTTTGCCGCGCGCTCCTATCCGCAGCGGGGAATGCAGGCGGTCTCGCGCATCTCGACGCTCGGCTATGCCATGCCGGGGACGGTGCTGGCGCTCGGCATCCTGATCGCCACGGCGGGTTTCGACCGCTTTCTCGACGCGCAGGCGCGGGAATGGCTGGGCGTCTCGACCGGCCTTTTGCTGATCGGCTCGGGGGCGGCTTTGGGCTATGCCTATCTCGCGCGGTTCCTCGCGATTTCGGTCGGCTCGGTCGAGGCGGGTCTGACCCGCATCCCGCGCAGCTACGATCAGGCCGCGCGCACGCTCGGCCACAGCCTGACGGGCACCTTCCGCCACGTCCATCTGCCGCTGTCCAAGGCGGCGATCGCGGCGGCGGGGCTGCTGGTTTTCGTCGATTGCATGAAGGAATTGTCGGCGACGCTGCTGCTGCGCCCGCTCAATTTCGAGACGCTGGCCACCCATCTTTACGGCGAGGCCGCGCGCGGCACCTATGAGGAGGCCTCGATTGCCGCGCTGGCGATTGTCGTCGTGGGCATTCTGCCGGTGATCCTGCTGGCGCGGATCGGGCGCAACGAGCAGCAGGGCTAGGGGGCCGAAGCCCCCGTTCCATCCGCTGTTCCGCCTCAGATCAGTCCGATCTTGCGGCGCAGATCCTCGTCGCGCAGCGAGGTCTCGCGCCCGGCATAATCCGCCCCGCCGTCGCCGCAGAGCCAGACGATCGCCTGCGCCGGCCATTCGGGCGGGACGTGATCGGACCATTCGAGCTGGCTGACCGGATTGACCCCCGTCGCCTTGATCACGCGCTGCATATCGGTCGCAACCGTGCCGGGCGAGAGCGAGAGGATGCGCAGCCCCTTCGAGGCCGCCTCGAGATGGGCGCTCTGGCTCAGCATCCATGCGCCCGCCTTCGAGGAACAATAGGCCGACCACCCCTCGTAGGGATTATGGGCCGCGCCCGAACTCACCGTCAGGATCGTGCCTTCTCCGCGCGCGATCATGCCGGGCATCGCTGCGCGCATCCCGTTGAAAACGCCGATGAAATTGACGGAGACCGCGCGGACGAAAGCCTCGGGATCGGTTTCGGACAAAAGCGAGACCGGCTCGATCATGCCGGCGTTGTTGACGAGAACCGCCAGCGGACCGAAGGCCGCCTCGGCTTCGGCAACCGCTTTGGCGAGCGCCGCACCATCGGCCACGTCACAGGGCAATGCCAGCCCGCCGGTCTCGGCCGCCAAAGCCTCCAGCGCGGCCTTGTCGCGCGATATCAGCCCGAGTTTGGCACCTTTGGCGGCAAAAGCGCGGGCAGTCGCCGCGCCGATTCCGCGCGCCGCACCCGTAATGACCACCAGTTTCCCTGCAAATTCAGACATGACCGCATCCTCTTTTGGCGTTTCGGCCGCAGGATGGGGGGGCGGGGGGCAAAGGGCCAGCGCAAAATGCGCAAGCGGTACAGCATGGCATTCGGGTGGCGCGGAGCGCTTGCGCCGCGCCGCAATTCGGTCACAGTTGCGAAAAAGGATGGGGCGATGACCTTTGAACAGCTGCGCATTTTCCTGATGGTCGCCGAACTCGAACATGTCACCGAGGCGGCGCGGCGTCTCAATCTGACGCAATCGGCGGTGAGCGGCGCGATTGCGACGCTGGAAAACACCCATCAGGTGGCGCTGTTCGACCGCGTCGGGCGCGGCATCCGGCTGACCGAGGCGGGGCGTATCCTGCAAGAGAAAGCGCGCGGGATTCTGGCAGGCGTTCAGGATGCGGAAACCACGCTCGGCGATCTCTCGGGACTTCGGATTGGGGCGCTGCGCATCTTTGCCAGCCAGACGGTCGCGAGCCATTGGCTGCCCCGTTTCGTTATGGAATACAAAGCCTTGCATCCCGCGATCGATCTCGACATCGCGGTCGGAAACACCAGCCAATGTCTCGATGCCGTCCAGCGTGGCGCCTGTGATCTGGGCTTTGTCGAGGGCGAGGTCGAAAGCCGTTTGAGCGGGCCCGAGGCCGCGCGGATCGCGGTTTCGGCGGTCGCGCAGGACCAGCTCGTCCTGATCGCCGCCCCCACGCATCCCTGGGCCGTCCGTCCGCCCGCGCGTCTGCGTCAGGGCTTTGCCGCGCAGCTGTGGGTCATGCGCGAGAGCGGCTCGGGGACACGCTCGAGCTTCGAGGACCAGCTGCGCCGCATGGGCGGCGATCCGGCCGCGCTGCGCGTGATGATGGAGTTTTCGACCAACGAGGCGGTCTGTTCGGCGGTCGAACACAGCCCCTGTCTGGGGGTCGTGCCGCGTCTGGTCGCGGGTCCGCTGATCGAGGCGGGCCGTCTGGTCGCGCTGCCCTTTACCCTCGATGCGCGCCCGTTTTTGCAGCTGCGCCATCTCGAGCGCCACTTTTCCCGCGCGGCGCGCGCCTTTGCCGATCTGGTGGCGGGGCACGCGGGCGCGGAAGGCTCCGGTGGCTCAGTGGATGATGCGCCGCAGCCCGTCCTGCACGCCGAGTAGCGCGGGCAGATAATCGACGACCAGTCGCGCCGGCATATCCGCCGTTTTCGCGACGCCGGTGTTCAGGGCCGCGACCACGCGGCCATGCCCGTCGTAAAGTGGGACCGCCAGCGAACACAGGCCCAGCTCGATCTCCTGATCGATGACGGCATAACCGTCGTGGCGTATCTGCCGCAGCCGCGCGAAGATCTCTTCCGGCATGGTCAGGCTGAAGGGCGTGCGCGGCGACAGGTCCGAGCGCTCGACCAGCGCGCGGGCTTCCGGCTCGGGCAGGGCGGCCAGCAGCACCCGCCCCATCGAGGAGCAATGTGCCGGAAGCCGCGAGCCGGGCAAAAGCCCGATCGACATGACTTTGCGCTGCGCCGCGCGGGCGAGATAGACGATCTCGGTCTCGTCGCGGATCGACACCGACACCGATTGCCCGATCCGTTCGGACAGCTGGTCGAGCCAGGGCTGCACCATCTGCGCCAAAGGCAGTGCGGCCAAAGCCCCCATGCCGAGCCGCAAAACCCGCGGCGTCAGCGTGAAGTATTTGCCGTCGTAATCGGCATAGCCGAGGCTGTGCAGCGTCAGCAGGCAGCGCCGCGCCGTGGCGCGGTCAAGGCCGGTCGCCTCGGCCACATCCGCAATCGCGAGGCGCGGCGATTCGGCGCGAAAGGCCTCGATCACGGCCAGACCCTTGCCCAAAGAGGCGATAAAATCGGTTTTGTTCACCATGCGCACAAATTTACCCGCCAGTTGAACAAAGTTCAAGATGCGCACAAACCGGCTTCGCCTTGCCCGCCGGAAGGCGCAAGATCGCGCCAACAGTGACGGAGGACAGAATGGACAAGCGCATTGCCTCGCTGCAGGAGGCCGTTGCCGGCATCCCTGACGGGGCCACGGTAATGATCGGCGGATTTGGCGGCTCGGGCGCGCCGATCGAGCTGATCCATGCCCTGATCGACCGCTTTCTCGCGACCGGCAGCCCCAAGGCGCTGACCGTGATCAACAACAACGCCGGCAACGGTCACGTCGGCATTGCCGCGCTGATCGAGCAGGGCATGGTCGCCAAGATGATCTGCTCTTTCCCGCGTTCGGCCGATCCGGTGGTCTTCACCACGAAATATCTGGCCGGCGAGATCGCGCTTGAACTGGTGCCGCAGGGCACTTTGGCCGAGCGTATCCGCGCAGGCGGCGCGGGCATTCCCGCTTTCTATACGCCGACCTCTTTCGGGACCGATCTGGCCAAGGGCAAGCCCGTCGCCGAATTCGAGGGGCGTTCCTATGTGCAGGAGCGCTGGCTCAAGGCCGATTTCGCGCTGCTCAAGGCAGAGCTCGGCGATGCCCACGGCAACCTGACCTTCCGCATGGCCGCGCGCAATTTCGCGCCGATCATGGCGATGGCGGCCGCGCGCACCGTGGTTCAGGTCAGCCGCGCCGTCGAGGCGGGCATGATCGAGCCCGAAAGCGTCATCACGCCGGGCATCTTCGTCGATGCGATCATCGAAGTCTCCGATCCCGCGCAGGAAGAGGCCCTCAACCGCGCCAATGCCAGCTATCCGGAGGTGCAGGCATGACCATCAAACTCGGCAATGCGCAGATCGCGTGGCGCGCGGCGCAAGACATTCAGGACGGCGCTTACGTCAATCTCGGGATCGGCTTTCCCGAAATGGTCGCGAAATTCCAGCCCAAGGGCCGCGAGGCGGTTTTCCACACCGAAAACGGCGTTTTGGGCTTTGGCGAGGCCCCTGCGGCGGGCACCGAGGACTGGGATCTGATCAACGCGGGCAAAAAGGCGATCACGCTCAAGCCCGGCGCGTCGTTTTTCCATCATGCCGACAGTTTCGCGATGGTGCGGGGCGGGCATCTCGATGTGGCGATCCTCGGGGCCTATCAGGTCGCGCAGAATGGTGACCTCGCGAATTGGTCGGTTGGACCCAAAGGCGTGCCTGCAGTCGGCGGCGCGATGGATCTGGTTCATGGCGCGAAACGCGTCGCGGTGATCACCGATCACGTCACCAAGGACGGCAAGCCGAAACTGCTAAAGGCCTGTACGCTGCCCCTCACGGGCGTGGCCTGCGTCACGCGCGTCTATACCTCGCTTGCGGTCATCGACATCGAGGGCGGCCGCTTCGTTCTGCGCGAGAAACTGCCCTCGATCTCCTTCGACGACCTGCAAGCCCTGACCGGCGCCCCGCTCCATCTGGACGGGCCGGTTGCCGATCTCATTGTGCCGGAGCTTTGACCATGCGCGACGTTTTCATTTGCGATTATATCCGGACCCCGATCGGGCGTTTCGGCGGGGCTTTGTCGGGCGTGCGCGCCGATGATCTGGGGGCGATCCCCCTGCGCGCGCTGATGGCGCGCCACGCGGGTCTTGATTGGGAGGCCGTCGACGACGTGATCTTCGGTTGCGCCAATCAGGCGGGCGAGGACAACCGCAACATCGCGCGGATGTCGAGCCTTCTGGCGGGGCTGCCGGTTTCGGTTTCGGGCACCACGATCAACCGGCTGTGCGGCTCGGGGATGGATGCGATCATCATGGCGGCGCGCGCGATCAAGGCGGGCGAGGCCGAGCTGATGATCGCGGGCGGCGCGGAATCGATGTCGCGCGCGCCTTTCGTCATGCCCAAGGCCGAAAGCGCCTTTTCGCGCGCGGCGGAAATCCACGACACCACCATCGGCTGGCGCTTCGTCAATCCGCTGATGAAGGCGCAATACGGCGTTGATTCCATGCCGGAAACCGCCGAAAACGTGGCCGAGGATTTCGCAATCTCGCGCGAGGATCAGGACGCATTCGCGCTGCGCAGTCAGGACAAGGCGGCTGCTGCCCAAGCCAATGGCCGCTTGGCGCGAGAGATCACGCCGGTCACCATTTCCCAACGCAAGGGCGACCCCCAGATCGTCGATCGCGACGAACATCCGCGCCCGACGACGATCGAGGTTCTCGCCGGTCTCAAAGCGCCTTTCCGCAAGGGTGGTTCCGTCACGGCGGGCAATGCGTCAGGCGTCAATGACGGCGCGGCCGCGCTGATCATCGCCAGCGCCGAGGCGGTCAAACGCCACGGGCTCAACCCGATCGCGCGCATCCTTGGCGGGGCGACGGCGGGTGTCGAGCCGCGCATCATGGGGATCGGCCCTGCGCCGGCCTCGGAAAAGCTGATGGCGCGTCTGGGCCTGACGCCGGCCGATTTCGACGTGATCGAGCTGAACGAGGCCTTTGCGAGCCAAGGTCTGGCCACTCTGCGCCGTCTGGGCATTGCCGATGACGATGCCCGCGTGAACCGCAACGGCGGCGCGATCGCGCTTGGCCATCCGCTCGGCATGTCGGGGGCGCGCATCACCGGCTCCGCCGCGCTCGAACTGGTGGAGACCGGCGGAAAACGCGCGCTGGCCACCATGTGCATCGGCGTCGGCCAAGGCATCGCCATCGCGATCGAGCGCGTCTGATCCGCAACCGCTTTCCCGACCGGCACCGCCTCCCCGCGCGCCGGTCGGGCTCGGGTCTTTGCGTGCAAGGACCCTGCGGGGGCCGCGCGCCTCCGCCGAAGACCGGCCCCCATCCCCCGCGCTGCATTTCGGGGATGGGGCCGCGCCGCGATCCCTTCGGGCAAAGCGGGTGGGGGCACAGTGGGGGCGGCTCTTGACCTCGGCCGGTTTCGCGTCACAACTCGGCGCAGGCGCCCGCATCCTGTCGCGGGCCCGCTTTACCTCCCGTTCATTCCCGCCCCCTTTATTCGCTGCCGAGATCGCCCATGACCGCCCCGTTCGAGATGCGTTTTTGTCCCAATTGCGCCCATAAACTGGCCCTGATCACCCTTCACGAGGACAGCGGCCCGACCGAGCGCCTGCGTTGCGCCAATTGCGGCTGGACCCATTGGGGCAATCCGACGCCGGTTCTGGCGGCGGTTCTGGAGAACGACCAAGGCGAGGTCCTGATCGCGCGCAACGCGCTTTGGGAAGAAGGTGTGTTCGGCCTGATCACCGGCTTCATGGAGGCGGGCGAATCCCCCGAGGCGGGGGTTTGCCGCGAGGCATTCGAGGAAACCGGCCTGCGCACCAAGGCATTGCGCGTTCTGGGATCGTGGGAATTCCTGCGGATGAATCAGGTGATTGTCGCCTATCACCTGCGCGTCGAGGGTGAGGTCCGTCTTTCCCCCGAGCTGGTCGAATACCGTTGGGAAAAGGCATCCGAGGTCAAATGCTGGCCCTCGGGGACGGGTTACGCCTTGGCGCATTGGGTCAAATCCAAAGGGTTCGAGCCGCGTTTCGACGGCTTCCGCCCCGGTCAGGACCCGACGCCGGATCCGGCGAAATGGCCGCCGAAACTCTGGGCCGAGGATCCGCGTTTCGAGATCGCGCCGGAGATTTAGGACGGGTTTTCAACCCTTTGGTGCGGGCTCGTCCTTTCGCTTTCGATGGCCGCCAAGAGCGCCTCTGCCTGCGGTCCGAAACGCTGGCGCAAAGCCTCGGGGCCTGCTTGCGCCAGACGGTAGATCTCGGGTGCGGGCAGGCGGCCGAACCAGCCTATTCCCGCGGGCGAGCACGGGGTCTTGAGCACTTCGCGCTCGGTGATCAGCCCGTTATCGATGACAAGCGCCTGCGCAACGGCAAAGCCCTCGCGGCTTTCGTGGGCGGGCAGGCTGTCGGGCAAGGCGCGGCGCGCGGCCCAAAAGGGCTGGCCGGAGAACCGCGTTTCGAGCGCCAGAAAATCGCGCCCGACCCGTGCCATGCGCCATGCGGTTTCCGCTGCCCGTTCGCGCAGGTAGCGCAGGCAGCGATCCTCTGATGCCGGATCGGCGGTCAGGGTGCGGCGCGCGGCGGCCGCGGCCAGCGCGCTCGATACCGCCCAGAACTGGCCATGCCCCGACAAAGGATCCATTGCCGCAAAGGCATCGCCCACCGGCAGACAGCGCAGATCGGTCACCGGCGCGGGCAGTCGCGGCGCCGCCTCGCGGGCGATCAAGGGACCGGCAAGGCGCAGCGTCGGCGCGGGCGCGCATCTTGTGCCCGCAGTAATTGCGGCGACGAGGCGCGCGGGGGCGGGTTCGGGGTCGGCCGCATCGCCGAGAAACTGCGCCCAGATCCTGCCGTCTGGCAAGGCCACGCGCCAGAGCCAGCCCTGAGGCAAAGCGCAAAGCGCGATCCCCGCTTCAACCCCCGAAACATCGCCCTCGAGCCAGCCGCAAAGCGCCACGGTCGCAGGCATGCGGCCAAGGCTGGCCGCGCCGGAGGCCATGCGCGGCGCACTCCGGCCGCGCGCGTCGATGATCCAGTCGGGGAAGACGCGGCGCCCGTCGGAAAGAAGAACCGACCGCTTTGCACTCTCGCCACTGCCGACGATCCGTCCGGTTCCTGTCACGCGCCGCGCGCCCCGCGCTTCGGCCAGCGCACAAAGATGGGCGTCCAGCGCGGCGCGGTCGACGACGAATTCGCGGTTGCTCCCGCTGATCCCCGCCCAATCGACGCGGCGTGGCAAGGGGCCGGTAATGCCGTCGAACCCGTTCAAAAGGCCTTCACGCGCGAGCCATTGATGGAGGCGCGGGCTTAGCCCTTCGAGCCGTCCGGCGCGCGAAGGAACGGGGGCGGGGCTGACCAGCGTGACGCGCAATCCGTCGCGCAGCCCGAGGATGGCGGACACCGCACCCGCCGGACCGCCGCCCAGAACGACCAGATCGCCCCCCGCCTGTTCCATCGCCCCCACCATCTCTGCCGCCTCCCGCGGTTGCAGGAGCCCCGTCGCTTCGACCGTCGCTTCGACCGCGCTTCGTCCGCGTTTCTGCCGTGTTCCGACCGTCCCGCGTGGCCGTTCCGCTCCAACCTCGGCCAGCCCGCGCGCCTGTGCCTGACATTTGCGGCCAGAGTGGCGCGCCGCGCAAAGCCCTGCGTCAGATTGCCGCAACTTTGGCCGGTAATGACAAGAAAATTCGGCCCCGCCTCGCCTCCCATAGGCAAACAGCAAGTGGCGGGAACCGGAATGGGCCGCCCGCAAGCCAGAGGAAAGCCCGACCGATGACATCTCTCACCCGTCTCGCCCTTGCCTCCAGCTGTGCTTTCGGTTTCGCGACTTTGGCCCTGCCGGCCTTCGCGGTGACCGGCGCAGAGGTTCTGGAAAACACCTGTGCCGCCTGCCATGCGACGGGCGGGGACGGCAAGATCGACCGCATCGATGCGGTGCGCAAAACCCCCGAAGCCTGGGACATGACCGTGGTGCGGATGATGCGCAACCATGAGGTCGCGCTCTCGGACGAGGAGCGTCTGGCGGTGGTGCGCTACCTCTCGGACACGCGCGGCCTGAGCGTCGCCGAGACCGAGGGCCTGCGCTACATCCTCGAACGCGAGCCGGTCGCGAATGATGCGGGCCCCTCGGAGCTGATGACCCAGACCTGCTCGCGCTGCCATTCCTATGCGCGTGTCGCGCTGCAACGCCGCACGCCCGAGGATTGGGAGCATCTGATCAATTTCCATCTCGGCCAGTTTCCGACGCTGGAATATCAGGCTTTGGCGCGCGACCGCGACTGGTGGGGCATCGCCCAGACCGAGATCCACGATTTTCTGAGCGCGACCTATCCTATGGGCGAGGCCCCCGCACCCTATGACGGCGATCTGTCGGGCAGCTACATTTTGGCGGGCCGCCAACCGGGGCAAGGCGATTACACGGGCACGCTGACCATTGCCAAGGCCGATCGCGATTATACGGTCGAGATGGTGCTTTCGGGCGAAGTCGAGCGCCGCTTTACCGGCACCGGCCGCATCATCGGCGCGGGCGAATGGCGTGCGAGCCTGAGCGACGGGACGACCGAGATCCGGCAGGTCTTTGCCCTGAACGAGGACGGCTCGATCACCGGCCGCTGGTTCGACCGTACCTATGACGTGACCGGCGGGCGGATCTCGGCGGTCAAGGCGGGCTCTGCCGCGCAGGTTCTGGCGGTGGTCCCGCCGCGTTTGAAGATCGGCGAGGCGACCGAGGTGCGCATCTCCGGTCCCGCGCTCGGCGACGGGCTTACCCTGCCCGAGGGCGTGACCGGCAGCGTAACCGCCGCCACGCCCGAAGGCATCACGCTGACCCTGACCGCCACCGGCAGCCCGCGCGCGATCGAGCTGGATCTGGGCGTACAGAAGGCCGCGCTTGTGGCCTATGACAGCATCGACCGCATCACCGTCGTCCCCGAGCTCACGCTGGCGCGGATCGGCGGCAACGGCGGCCCGATCCCGAAAACCCCCGCCCAGTTCGAGGCGATGGCCTGGATCAACGGCGCGGACGGTCAGGCCGGCACCGAAGACGATCTCGCGCTCGGCTATCTGCCCGCGAGCTGGCGGCTCGAGAATTTCGACGAGGCGGCGCTTGCGATGGAGGATACCAAATTCGCGGGCACGATCGACGCGCAGGGTCTCTTCATGCCCGCCGATGCAGGTCCCAACCCCGAACGTCCGATGTCGACGAACAACGTCGGCAACCTCAAGGTCGTCGCCGAAGTCGGCGAAGGCGGGCAGGTGCTGAGTGCCGAGGCCCATCTTTACGCGACCGTCCAGCGCTTCGTCGACGCGCCGATCCGGTAAAGGGAGCATTGAAATGGGAGACCTGACCCTCATCCGCCACAACGCCCACCGCGTCGATGTCGACGGCCATGCCATGCTGATGCATGTCCCCTCGACCAGCCTGTTCGAGCTGGACCCGATCGCGCGCGACGTCTTCGACCTGTCGCGCCGTCACGAGCGGTTCAGCGCGGCGATCATGCAGCAGGAGCTGGGCACGCAGCACAGCCCCGATAGCCTTGCCGACTGCATCAAGAGCTTTCTCTCGCTCGATATCCTGCGCGATGCGGCGACGCCCGACATTCCGCGCAAGATCGTCGAAGTGACGGAAATCCCGCTCTCGACCATCATTTTGAACGTCAATACAGGCTGCAATCTGGCCTGCACCTATTGCTACAAGGAAGATCTCGCGATCCCCTCCAAGGGCGAGAAGATGCAGTTCGCGACCGCGAAAGCCTCGTTCGAGCTGCTGCTCAAACAGGGTTATGACCGCGATCGCCTGAATGTGGTCTTTTTCGGCGGCGAGCCCTTGTCGAACATGCCGCTGATCCGCGAGGTCGTGGCCTATGCGGTGCCGCGCGCCGCCGAATTCGGCAAGACGGTCGATTTCTCGCTGACAACCAATGCGACGCTTCTGACCGAGGAAATGGTCGATTGGTTCAACGCCAACAATTTCGCGATCACGGTTTCGATGGACGGGCCCAAGGCGCTGCATGACGCGAACCGCAAGACGGTGGGCGGGCGCGGGACTTATGATGTCGTGGCGCAAAAGGTGCGGATGCTGCTGTCGCGCTATACCGCGCGGCCGGTCGGCGTGCGCGTCACGCTGACGCGCGGCGTGACCGATGTGATCGCGATCCACGATCACCTGAAATACGATCTGGGCTTTCACGAGGTCGGTTTCGGCCCCGCGACCTCTGGCCCGATCGCGGTTTTCAACCTTGATACCGATGCGCTGAAGGCGGTGTTCGAGGATATGAAAACCCTTGGCCGCCGCTATACCGAGGCCGCCTGCCGTGGCGAGAACATCGGCTTTTCCAATATGCACCAGCTGCTGACCGATATCGCGCAGGGCACCAAAAAGGCGGTGCCTTGCGGGGCGGGACTGGGGATGCTGGCGGTCGACAAAGACGGCGATCTGCATCTGTGCCACCGCTTCGTCGGCTCCAACCAGCCGACCTACGGCAATGTCGACAAGGGTATCGACGTGCCCAAACTCGCCGCCTTCATCGAGGGCGCGCAGGACCGCAGCCAGTTCGGCTGCAAGACCTGCCGCATCCGCTCGATCTGCGCGGGGGGGTGCTATCACGAAAGCTATGCGCGCCAAGGCGATCCCTTCGCGCCGGTCTATCACTATTGCGACCTGTTGCGCGACTGGGTGGACTTCGGCCTCGAGGCCTATGTCCGCATCATGCAGGCCAATCCGTCCTTCTTCCGCAACCAGCTGGAACCGCGGATGACGCGACCCAACTCCGGCCCCAGCATCAGCCCCAACTCCGGCCCCAATCCCAGCCCGCGCGCCGCAACCGGCCCAGCCAAGGAGGCTTTTTCCGCATGAAACATCTCACCCCCGCCAATGCGAAGGCCAAAGCCTTTGTCGAAGCCGAGGCCGAGGGCCGCGAGGAAGAGGTCGTCGCGATGAACGCGCTGGTCGGTTGCACGACCTCTTTCGATCCGGGTTGGGAGATCGACGCTTTCGGCGCGGTCGCCAACCTCTGCCAGCCGATGGAGGCCGATCTTTACGGCTGCGCCGATCCCTGCTGGTGGCCCGCGCAGGTCGCGGACACGCTCAACACCTATCCCGACTGGAGCGAGGGTGCCGACAACCTCACGCGCGACTGGCGCAACCTGCAATCGGTTTTCCCCGAGACGAAAGGCTGATGCGATGACGATATCCGGCAAAATCGCGGCGCTGGCCGCCTCTGTCGCGCTGCTTGCGGGGGCCGAGGTCTCGGCGCGCGAATATATCCTTGCGCCCGCACGGCCCAACAAGCTCGTGGTCGTCGATACAGAGAAAATGGCGGTCGAAAAGGTCGTGACCTTGGACGCGGATGCCGGCCCGATGCCGATGACGCCCACCGTCGACCCGACCGGCAAGTTCGCCTTCGTCTCGATCAACAAGACCGAAAGCATCGCCAAGGTCGATCTCGTTTCGGGCGAGACGGTGGCGCGCGTCGACCTCAGCCAACCGGGTTTGCGGGTCAAGAACCTGTTCGGTCTGGCGCTTTCGCCCGACGGCAAGACCGTCGCGGCCTATCAAAGCCCCGTCAAACTCGAAGCCGCCCATTTCGAGGTGCAGCCGACCCAGATCACGCTGTTCAACGCCGCGGATCTGACCCCGATCAAGACCTTTCCCGCGCCGCGCCAGATCACGCTTTTGATGTTTTCGCGCGACGGCACCAAGCTGCACGGCATGGGCCGCAACATGTACACATTCGACGCGACGAGCGGCGAGCAGATCAACGAGCGCACGATTTCGCAGTGGGAATCCGAGACCTACAACATCCCCGACGTGCTCGATGTCTGGAGCCAGCACGAGAATTCCGGCGTCATGGTCACGCCTTTCTACACGACGAAAAAGGCGATGGATCCGGCCGATCCCGAGGCCTACCGCACCGGCCTTCTGACGCTCGACCTCGAAAGCGACGAGATGGTGATGCGCGATGTGCGCACGATGGATGTTTTCTATTTCTCGACCGCCGTCAGCCCGGACAAGACCCGCGCCTATGGCGTCTACAACGTGCTCGAAAGCTTCGATCTGACCAAGGGCGCCTCGATCAAGCGGGTTCCGCTGCCCCACAGCTACTATTCGATCAACGTTTCCAAGGACAACAAGACGATTTTCCTGTCGGGCGCGCTCGGCAATATCGCGGCCTATGATGCCGAAACGCTCGAGCGCAAAGCGGCGGTCGATCTGCCGGACGGGGCCTCGATGTCGCTGTCGAGCGTGCGCATCTTCCATCGGGACGAGTGATCATGGTCGGGGTGGGCGTCATCGACAGCGGTGGCCCTGCCGATGATCCGGCGCAGGATCCGGCACGCGCCCGCGGCTTTTTGCCCGACGGCAGCGCGGTCGAGGCGCGGCCCGACCGGCTCGGCCACGGAACGGCGGTCGCGGCGGTGATCCGCCGCGCCTGTCCGGATGCCGCGATCATCCATGCCCAGATTTTCGACGACCGCCCCGTGACCTCCGCCTTGCGGGTCGCGGCGGCCTTGCGCTGGTTCGCATCCATGCCCGCGGGCGAGCGTCCCGAAGTGATCTGCATGAGCCTCGGCCTGGCTCAGGACCGTCCGCCCCTGCGCGCGGCCTGCGCGCTGACCTTGGAAGCGGGGCTTTTGCTGGTCGCGGCCCATCCCGCTCAGGGCGCGCCCTGCTATCCGGCGGCCTATGCGGGCGTGATCGCGGCAACGGGCGACGCGCGTTGCGGCTGGGACGATCTGTCCGAGCCGCGAACGGGCGTCTTCGGCGCGTGGAATGCCTCGCCCGAAGCGGGAGGCGTCGGCGGTGCCAGCATGGGGGCCGCGCGGGTCGCGGGTCATCTCGCGGCGCGGCTTGCGGCGGGAATGACGGCAGAGGAGGCTTTGGCCGATATGCGCAAGGGCCTGCGCTGGCGCGGGCGCGAATATCGCGGCGGGGCGGGAGGTTTGCCCCAGAGCTGCCGGATCGAAAGCCCGAATGCGGTGGCGCGGCAAGAGCCCGCCGGCCGACGGTTCGCGGCCTCCCCGCCGCCAATCTTGCAGCCATGAGCGTGGCCATGCCCGAACCGCGCCCTGTCCAGCCCGTCCCCGCTTCCCCGCGCCGCGCCGCCTTCGCCGCCCGCCTCGCGCGGGTGATTTTCGGCACGCGCGAGGTCGGCTGGCTTGCACCGGTGCTGGCGCGTGCCTTGCCGGGGATCGGGGCGGTGCTGGCGCTTTCGCTCTTGGCGGCCGCTTTGGGTCTGGCGCTGCCGATGCTGACCAAGCTGGTGATCGACCGCGGCATCATGGCGCGCGACATGGGCCGGCTCGTCCATTATGCGGCGCTGAGTTTCGCCTTGGGTCTGGGCGCGGTCGCCTTGGGGATCGCGAACGGCATGGTTCATCTGCGCGCCTCGGCCGATATGCTGGCCGATCTGCGCCAACGCGCTTTCGACGCCGCGCTCCGCCGCGATCCCGCGCGAAAGGACCTGCCTTTGGGCGAGACGATGGCGCGGCTCGACGGCGACAGCGGCGAAATCCAGCGTTTCGCCTTCGATACGGTGCTGGTCGCGATCGGCGCGTTGTTCCGGCTGGCGGGAGGCGTGGCGCTCATGGCCTGGCTTGACTGGAGGCTGGTGCTTTTGCCGGTGCTCTTGACCCCGATCGAGCTGATCTTCCTGACGCTCGCGCGTCCGCGCACCCAAAGCCTTGCCGGAGAAGTCCGCGACCAGCGCGGCGCCCTGTCCTCGACCCTCGCCGAAACCCTGTCGCTGCGCCAAACCCTCGCGGCGCTTGGCGCGAGCCAAGCCCGACTTGCGCATTTCGGGGAGCAGCAACACAGCCAGATCGCGGGACTGATGCGGCAGCGCCTCTGGGCCGAAACGGTGGGCGCGGTCAGCCAGATCCTCGGCGCGGTGGTGCGGGCGGGCGTTCTGCTGGTCGGCGGCTGGCTGGTCGTGCGCGGCGACTGGCCGCTCGGCACATTGATCGCCTATCTGGCCTATGCCGCGATGATGCAGGGGCCCTTGCGCAACCTTTTGGGCCTTTATCATGCGCAGGCTCGCAGCAAGGTCGCGGTGGCGCGGCTCGATGCGCTTTTCGCCGCGGCACGCGACGAGGAGGGCCCCGCGCCGCCCCGCGCGATGGAGGAGATCACGCTGACCCGCCTGCGGGCGGCGGGGGCACGGCATCAGCCGGTATCGGCGGTGCTGCGGACCGGCAGCCGCGTGCTGCTCGACGGGCCGTCGGGGATCGGCAAGACGCGGCTTGTCGCGACGCTGACGCGGGATGCGCCGGTGGAATGCGGCGCGGCCGAAATCGACGGGCGGGCGGTCGGCGACTTCGGCCCCGCCGCTTTGCGGGGGCTGATCCTCCATCTGCCGCAACGTCCGGGGATCATGCGCGGCACGCTTGGCGAGAACCTGCGCCTTGCCGCGCCTCGTGCCGGCGACGCGGCGCTATGGCAGGCGCTGGAACAGGCCGATCTGGGCGTTTGGGCGCGCAGCCGCGCGGGGTTGGACACGGATCTCGCCGAGACCGGAGCCGATCTGTCGGGCGGGATGCGCCAGCGGATCTCGCTTGCCCGCGCCTTTCTGGCCGAGAGTCCCGTCATGGTCTTCGACGAGAGCTTTTCGGAGATCGACGAGGCCGGCGCGATGCGCATCCTCGCCGCGCTGGAGACACGCTTCCCAGAGCGGCTTTTGATCTTCATCGCCCATAACGGGCCGGTGCGGGGGCTGGATTTCGATCAGCGGATCACGCTTTCCTCGATCGCGCCGCTGCGCCTGAGCTCGCGCGGCGAGACCCCGAACCAGCGCGAAAACGCGCGCGAGAAAGCGGTCTGATCGGAATACCCCAGCGCGAGGGCGATCTCGCTCAACGGGCGCTCGCTGCGCACCAGAAGCGCGAAACCCTGAATGCGGCGGCATTCCTCGAGGATCTCGTGAAAGGGCCGGTCCTCGGCGGCAAGTCCGCGCCTGAGCGAACGGTCCGACAGACCGAGCTGCACCGCAACCGCCTGCTGGTTGATCGCGCTGCGCCCGATCTGGCCAAGGATGGCGCTGCGCACGCGCTCGGACAAAGGCGTCTCGCGGCGCTGCGCGATCATCGCGTTCTCCATCGCGCGCAGGGCGGCTTTTTCCTCGTCGGGCGTGGTTTCGCGGCGGCGCTGCGAAAGGGCGGCAGTGGCAAGGGTGATGCGGTTTTCCTCTTGGCCGAACCGCGCGAGACAGCCCAGATGCTGGCTCAACTGGCGATGCTCGCCCGCGGTCTCGTGCTCGAAACTGACGCCGCGATAGGCGTCGCGGCCGGGGGCGAAGGTCTCGCAAATGCCGCGGATCAGGCCGAGCGACAGTTCCGCATCGGCGCGGCGCGGCCAGATATGGGGGTCGAGGACGCGGTAGCTGATATGGACCTCGTCCTCGTCGACCTCCATCTGGACATCGGTATTGGACTGGATCAGCCCGAAGCCCTGCGCAAAGACGCGCAGCGCCTTGCCGAGCGTGGCCGAAGCGGAAATCGCTTCGCCCAGACAGCCGAGGGCGGCGACCTTGATGCCTTCCCCCATCGACCAGAGCGCCAGAGGATTTTCTGCGGCATTGCGGCTGGCTTCAAGCTGGCCGACGAAAAAATCCAAAGGCACGGCTGCCGAGGATTCTCCTTCCGCGCCAAGCAGCGACGAGACCACCGGCGCACGGATCCATGATGTCTGCATCCCTCAACCCAATCCATCGGCCACCCCGCGCCGCAAGCGGCATTCGGGGCAGGCGTCATCTCCCTGTCACCCCATCATAGCACAGCCCCGCGAAAGGGCGCGGAAAGCTTGGGGACCGCGTTTTTTCCGCGATGTGCCGGCTAATGCGGTGTTATCTTTTTACTCTTTTTTGTCATGATAGGCGCGGGCCGCCGTAGCGACATGACATTTGCGGCCAATTTTCCCCGCCGCCCGCGCCTGCGGCTTTTGTGGCCGCAAATGGCAAGAATCGGGCAGGCCTCCCGTCATTTGCTCGGGAAATGCCCGAAAGCGCCGGCCAGGAGCCGCGCCTTCGGGGCCAAGTCATACGCTCGAGGAGGACGGAGATGACCGAGTACAAACTGCTGATCGGCGGCAAGCTGGTGGCCGGCGCGATGGAGATGGAGGTCGTGAACCCCGCCACCGAAGAGCTTCTGGCCCATGCGCCGCGCGGCTCTGCCGAACAGCTCGACGCCGCCGTCGCCGCCGCCAAAGCGGCCTTTCCCGCATGGGCCGCGTTGACGATCGAGGCCCGCCGCGCCCTCATCCTGACGCTCGCCGACCGGATCGAGGCCGATGCCGATGCTTTCGCGCGCCTTCTGACGCAGGAACAGGGCAAACCCCTGCCCGAGGCGCAGGCCGAGATCGCCTATAGCGCGGCCTTCATCCGCCATCTCGCGAGCTACGACCTGCCGGTCAAGGTGATCGAGGACAACGACAACCGTCTCGTGCGCCAGCTGCGCAAGCCGTTGGGCGTGGTCGGCGCGATCATTCCGTGGAACTTCCCCGTGCTCATCATCGCCTTCAAGCTGCCGCTGGCGCTGTTGGCGGGGAATACGGTGGTGATCAAACCCTCGCCGACGACGCCGCTGACCGCGCTGAAACTGGGCGAGATCATGGCCGACCTGCTGCCTGCGGGCGTGGTCAACGTCGTGAGCGACCTCAATGATCTCGGCGCGCGGCTGAGCGCGCATCCCGATGTCGCCAAGATCACCTTTACCGGATCGACCGCGACCGGCGCGAAGGTCATGGCGAGCGCGGCGGGCACGATCAAGCGCCTGACGCTTGAACTGGGCGGCAACGATGCCGCGATCGTTTTGCCGGGCGCCGATCCGGCCAAAGTCGCGCCGGGGCTGTTTTCGGGGGCCTTCATGAACGCGGGGCAGGTCTGTCTCGCGATCAAGCGCGCCTATGTCCATGCCTCGATCTATGACGAGGTTTGCGAGCGTCTGGCCGCATTGGCGGATGCCGCCGTGGTCGATGACGGCATGAAACAGGGCACCACCATCGGCCCGCTGCAAAACCGCGCGCAATATGAAAAGGTCAAGGATTTCATCGCCTCGGCCCGCGAGGACGGCCGCATTATCGCCGGAGGCACGACCGAGGACCGCCCGGGCTATTTCCTGCGCCCGACCATCGTCGCGGATGTCTCGAACGGGGACCGCATTGTCGACGAAGAGCAATTCGGCCCGATCCTGCCGGTGATCCGGTTCGATGATGTCGATGCGGTGATCCGTGCGGCCAACGACAGCCCGCTCGGGCTGGGCGGCTCGGTCTGGGGCGAGGATCGCGAGGAAAACATCCGCGTCGCCGAACAGATGGAAAGCGGCACGGTCTGGGTCAACAAACACCTCGATTTCGGCCCGAACATGCCCTTTGGCGGGGCCAAGCAATCGGGTCTCGGCGTCGAATTCGCCGAGGAGGGACTGGCCGAGTTCACTCAGATCCGCGTGATCAACGAGGCGCGCTGAGCGCTCGCCGGATGCCGTCAAAGGGGCGGGCCTTCGCGCTTGGCAGGGCCCGCCCGAGCCCGTTCGTCCGGCGCATCGCCCGCGCCGGACCAGCGGCAGAAAACGCGACAAAACGCGCATGAATGGCTTGAGCCGCGCCGAGAGCCCCCGCATGATGGTGCCAAGGATCGGGCGGCTGATGCCCCTTCGGCGACCCTTTCAGGAGGCGGGGCCGCCGGCGCGGGGGCAGGGCGAGACAAAGGCCCGCAACAATGCTCTGGGGAGGAGACAGCAATGAACAATGCCGCAAGCGAAGCGGAACGGGGCGCGCAGGGGCGTCGGGGAATGGCGGTGGATCCGGTCGCCCGCGCCGCCGTCAAGGCGCTGATGGCCAGCCCGCGCGACTATGATACCGCGGTCGCGAACTACCGTTTCGACTGCCCCGAGAATTTCAACTTCGCCTTTGATGTCATTGACGATATTGCACAAAATCGTGACAAGACGGCGGTGCTCGCGGTCTCGGGCGATGGGGAGCATGTGGCGGAATACAGCTATGGCGACCTCTCGGCGCGCTCGTCGCGTTTTGCCAATATGCTGTCGGGGCTGGGGCTCGAGAAGGGCGATTACGCGGTCCTCGTCGCGGGTCGGGTGATCGGCTGGTATGATGCGATTTTCGGCTGCATGAAGCGCGGCGTGATCTCGCTTCCCGGCACGACCCAGCTCACCGCGAAGGATATCGCCTACCGCGTCAATGCGACCCGCGCCCGCGCCGTGATCGTGACGCCCGACCATTGCGCCAAGGTCGACCAGATCCGCGCCGAATGCCCCTCGCTCGAAGTCTTCATCGTGCTCGGCCCCGAACAGGCAGGCTGGAGTTCGGCCGAGGTTCTGGCCGCAGCCGCCGCCCCCGAAGTGGCCCCCGAGGACCACCCGCGCACAAGGCGCGACGAGGTGATGATGGGCTATTTCACCTCGGGCACGACCGGCATGCCGAAAATGGTGCCGCGCGATTATTCCTATGCGCTCGCCCATGCCTCGACCGCGCTGTTCTGGATGGATCTGACCCGCGCGGACCGCCATTGGACGCTGACCGATACCGGCTGGGCCAAGGCGGCTTGGGGGATGCTTTTCCCGCAGTTTCTGGCCGAAACCACCGTGATCTTGTTCAACGGCACGGGGTTCGACGCCGATCTCCATCTGCGGCTGATCGCGAAACTCGGCGTCACGACCTTCTGCGCACCGCCGACCGTTTACCGCGTTTTCGCGCAGATGGATCTTTCGGGCTATGATCTCGCTTCGATCCGCCGCTCGCTCGGCGCGGGCGAGCCGCTGAACCCCGAGGTCATCCGCTTCTGGCAGGACCATACCGGCACGCTGATCGCCGACGGCTATGGCCAGACCGAGACGCTCAACATCATCGGAAACTTCCCCTCGAAACCCGTCAAGATCGGCGCGACCGGCCTGCCGGTGCCGGGGCTCGACATGCGCGTGGTCGATGACGAGGGCCGCGAATGCGCCACGGGCGAGGTCGGCAATATCGCGATGCGCGCGACCGATCCCTGGCCGCCGGGCCTCTTTTCGGGCTATTACACGCCGGAGGGCCCCGACCGCAAAGCCTTCCGCCACGGCTGGTATTACACCGGCGATACCGCGCGGCGCGACGAGGACGGCTATTTCTGGTTCGTGGGCCGCGCCGACGACCTGATCACCTCGTCAGGCTACCGCATCAGCCCATTCGAGGTCGAAAGCACGCTGCTTGAACATGAGGCCGTCGCCGAAAGCGCGGTGATCGGCCTGCCCGATCCCGAGCGCGGCGAGGTGGTGACGGCCTATATCATCCTGATCAAGGGCTATGAGGGCTCGGACGATCTGGTCAAGGAAATCCAGGCCTTCTGTCGTGAAAAGACCGCGCCCTACAAATACCCGCGCCGGATCCATTTCGTGACCGAGCTGCCGAAAACCATCTCGGGCAAGATCCGCCGCGTCGAGCTGCGCGCCAAGGGCGGCCAATAAGCAAGGAGCGCGGGGGCGGGGCGACAGCTTCGCCTCCGGCCCTTTCCCTGCGGCGCAATATCGCGTTGCGCGGGGCCTGCGACAGGCAGAGACTGTCTGTGTGGCAGCCCCGATCCGGCGCATCCGCGTCCGGGCGGTCATGGCGAATCCCTATCCAAAGGAGGGCAGCAATGTCCCTGCCGAACGAAATGCCGCCCGAAGGCCAGCCCGCAGCGGGCCGCGCCCCCCAGCATCACCGCGACACGCGACAGGCCATTCTGCGCGGCTTTACCAACCGCTGCCCGAAATGCGGCAAGGGCCATATGATGCGCGGCTATCTCCAGATCGTCGATCGCTGCGAAAATTGCGGAGAGCCTCTGGGCAGCTATCCCGCAGCCGACGGTCCGGCGTTTTTCACCATCACCAACATCATGCTGCTGCTGATCCCGATGATCGCGGCGACCTGGGTATGGTTCCGCCTCAGCCCCTTCGTGATGCTGGTCGTGCTGAGCGCGCTGACCTCGGTGATGACGCTGATCCTGCTGCGCTATGTCAAAGGCGCATTCGTGGGCTATCTCTGGGCCAAGGACGAACAGGACCCCGGCGCCTGAGAGGGGTTCGGGATCAGCGCAAGGCCGATCCCGAAACTGCCGTCACGCCGTCGCGGCTTCCTGTACCAGATCAAGGCACAGCCGCACCGCCGCCGCCATATCCTGAACCGAGACCCATTCGAGCGGGCCGTGGATGTTCTGCATCCCCGTGAAAAGGTTGGGCGTGGGCACCCCCATTTCGGTCAGCCGCGAGCCGTCGGTGCCGCCGCGGATCGGGACCGAGACCGGCTCGATCCCCTGTTTGCGCAGGGCGGCGCGGGCCAGCTCGACCGGCGTCATGTCCTTTTCGAGCCAGTAACGCATGTTGCGGTATTGCGGGCGGATCTCGCAAGAGATGGTGGCGCGCGGCTCTGTCGCCTGAACCGCATCGCAGATCGCGCGCACCAATGCGCCCTTGGCGGCAAGGCCGTCCAGCTCGAAATCGCGCAGGATCAGCTTGATCACCATCTCCGACGAGCCGCCGTCCATGTCGGTGGCGTGGATAAAGCCCTCGCGCCCCTCGGTCAGCTCCGGGACCATGCTGGCCTGCGGCAGCATCGCGATGATTTTCGCGGCGAGATGGATCGCATTGACCAGCTTGCCCTTGGCCTGCCCCGGATGGATCGAGACGCCGGTGATGCGGATTTCGGCCCCGTCCGCCGAGAAGCTCTCGTATTCGATCTCGCCCAGCCCCGCGCCGTCGAATGTATAGGCGAAATCCGCGCCGAGATCCTTCGGCAGCGCCGGCCCGACCCCGCGCCCGATTTCCTCGTCGGGGGTAAAGGCGATGCGGATTTCCGGATGCGGGATCGCGGGGTTTGCCAGCAGATGGCGCGCTGCGGTCATGATGATCGCGACCCCCGCCTTGTCGTCCGCGCCAAGCAGCGTCAGCCCCGAAGCGGTGATGATGTCGTGCCCCTGCTTCTCGGCGAGATAGGGAAATTCCTCGGGGGTGAGCACAAGATCGGGCGCGTCGGGAAAGGTGATCGCGCCGCCGTTATAGCCGCGGATGACCCGTGGTTTGACGCCGGTCGCATTGAATTGCGGCGTGGTATCGACATGGGCGACAAGGCCGATCACGGGGCCTGCGGCAGCCGTCGCCGGCATCGTGGCGGGCAGGGTCGCGAGCACCACGCCGTAATCCGTCAGCCGCACATCCGAGGCCCCGATCTCGCGCAATTCGCGCTCGAGAAGATGCAGCATGTCGAACTGGATCGGCGTGCTCGGCGCGCTGGCGCTGGCGGCATCGGATTGGCTGTCGATCGCGGCATAGCGCAACAGGCGGCTTTCGAGTTCGGGATCGAACGGGCGCTCCATGGCGGCTCCTTGTGCTTGTTCGCGCGGAGATTCGCTCTTTTCGCGGACGGGTTCAAGGCGGGCTGGGGCGGCAGAGGTCGAAGAAGGACATTCCTTTCGTGGCCGCATCGGAGGTAAATTCCTCTCGGTGTCGACGCGGATTGAAAAAATTCTTTGCCGGTCGCCGTCAAGGATGTTCCCGATCACGGCGCGACATCCGCGTTAGAATGCGGAAATGAAAAGATAAAATACCGCAATGTGGCCACGCTTCGACTATCAATCGGTTTCTCCGATGGAAACAATAAAACCTTTCGGTTTGTCCTTTTGATCCTCTCGCCCCATTTCCATCGTGAAGTAGCGAAAGACGACGATCATGGCCTTCCTCAACCACAGCGTTTCTCCCGCCAGCCTGCCCGACCATCCGGCCGCCGACCCGCCCGCCAAGGCGCAGGACAAATTGCAGGCAGCTGCGGGGCTTGCCGGACTGCTGCCCGGCCTTCTGTTGGTCGGAGCGCTCGCGGCCGTGGGCTATGCTCTGCGCGCCCTGCCGGGGCTGGGGCTTTTCAGTCCGATGATCCTCGGGATTGTGGTGGGGATGGGCTTTGCCAATCTCGCAAGTCTGCCCGCGAGCGCGATGGCGGGGGTGCGCTTTGCCGCCAAGACCCTGCTGCGCCTCGCGGTCGCGCTTTTGGGGCTGCAGATCACGCTTGCGCAGGTGGCCAGTCTGGGCTTTTCGGGCTTTGCCATTGCGGCGGCCGCGCTCTTTTCGACCTTTTTCGTCACGCTCTGGCTGGGGGACCGGCTCGGGGTGGCGCGGTCGCTGAGCGCGCTGATTGCGGCGGGCTCGTCGATCTGCGGGGCGTCGGCGATTGCGGCGGCGGATGCGCAGATCCATGCCCGCGACGAGGATGTGGCCTATGCGGTCTCCTGCGTCACGATCTTCGGCACGCTTTTGATGTTCGGCTTCCCGCTGGCAATGCCGGCGCTCGGGCTTGACGCCACGCAATTCGGCGCATGGTCGGGGGCCGCGATCCACGAGGTGGCGCAGGTCGTCGGCGCAGGCGTGCAGGGCGGCGAGGAGGCGCTGACCATCGCCGTCGTGATCAAGCTTTGCCGCGTTTTGATGCTCGCGCCGCTCCTGATCGTCATGGGTTTGATGGCCAGCCGCTTCCGCCCCGAAGGCGCGGCAACGGGGACGAAACCCCCGCTGGTTCCGGCCTTTCTGATCGGCTTTGTCGTGATCATGCTGGCCAATAGCGCGGGCGTGGTGCCGGTGGTGGCCCATGACGGGCTGGTCGCGCTGACGCCGGTCCTTCTGACGCTCGCGCTGACCGCGCTTGGGCTCGGCACCAATTTCCGCAAGCTCCGCGCGCTTGGGCCCAAACCCCTGATCCTCGGCGCCGCGGCGACGGTCTGGATTTCGGGCGTGAGCCTCGCCCTCGCGCTTTTGCTCTTTTAAGACGGGCGCCATGCCGGATGAAGGGGCCGCTTTTGCGGCCCTTTTGCATGCGCGCCCATGCGGGCTATACTGTGGCCTGCATCGTGTCCGGCCGGATGCGAAAGGGGATGGAAATGGCGCAAGAGATTGATCTGAATGCCGATCTTGGCGAGAGCTTCGGGCCTTGGACCATGGGCGAGGACGGGGCGATGCTGGATCTGGTCAGCTCGGCCAATATCGCTTGCGGCGGGCATGCGGGTGATCCCGAGGTGATGTTTCGCACCCTGTCAGAAGCCGCGCGACGAGGCGTCGTGATCGGCGCCCATCCCGGCTATGCCGACCGCGAGGGCTTCGGCCGCCGCATCATTCCGATGACCCCGCCCGAGATCGCGCGGCTTGTCGCGGCCCAGATCGGCGCGCTCCAAGGCGTCGCGGCGCTGGCGGGGGCGCAGGTGGGCTATGTCAAACTCCACGGCGCTTTGGCCAATCTCGCGGCCGCCGATACCGCCGTTGCCGAGGCCTGTGCCAAGGCGATCGGGCGCATTGGCGGGCTCGCGGTTCTGGCGATTTCGGGCACCACGCTCGAGACGGTGGCCCGCGCGCAGGGCCTTGCCGTCCATTCCGAGATTTTCGCCGATCGCGGCTATCTCTCCAGCGGCCAGCTGGTGCCGCGCAATCAGGCGGGGGCGATGATCCACGATCCCGACGAGGCCGCCGTGCGGCTCTTGGCCTTCCTCGAAACGGGGCTGATGCCGGTGGTCGACGGCGCGCCGATCCCTTTGCAGGCGCAGTCGATCTGCGTTCACGGCGACAGCGCCGGTGCGGTCGCCATGGCCGCGATGATCCGGCAGAAGCTGGAGGCGGCGGGCGTCGCGATCCGGCCCTTTCTCGGCCCGAAGCCGTGAGCCGGAAGCGATGAGCCCGACCCGATGAGTGCGACCCATGAACAACGACCCAATGAGCATTGATCCCGTCCTGAAGCCGGTGGCAGAACATGCCCTTCTGGTCGATTTCCCGAACCCGAGCGACATGGCGGCGGCCCATCACCGCGTGCTGGCCCTTGATGCCGCCTTGACCGCGCGACCTTTCGCCGGTCTGCGCGAGGCGGTGCCCGCGCTGACCAGCCTGATGGTCGAATTCGATCCCGAGGTTTGCGATTGCACAGCCGCCGCCACCGCGATCCGCGCCTTGCTTTCCCGTCGGGACGCGCCGCAACGCGCCATCCGGAGCCACGAGATCGCGGTCTGCTATGATCCGCCCTATGCCCCCGATCTGGCCGAGGTCGCGCGGCTGACCGGCCTTGCACCCGAGGCGGTCGCACAAAGCCATCTGGCGGGCGATTACCATGTCGCGCTCTATGGTTTCGCGCCCGGTTACGCCTATCTGTCGGGCCTGCCCGCGCCGATCAGCCTGCCGCGCAAAGCCGCGGCGCTGCGCGATGTGCCCGCAGGCAGCGTCATCATCGCCGCCGGTCAATGCCTGATCACCACGCTGACCATGCCCACCGGATGGTGGATCATCGGCCGCTCGCCCGATCCGGTGCTGACCGGCGATCCCGCGCGGCCTTTCCGCTTCGAGGTCGGCGACCGCATCCGCTTTCGCCGCATCGCCGCCTCCGCCTTGGGAACCGCATCGGGGGAGCGGTCGTGAGCGCGCGTCTTCGCATCCATGCGGCGGGCCCGCATGTGTCGGTGCAGGACGGCGGCCGGCGCGGCTTCCTGCGCTTTGGCGTCCCACAATCGGGGCCGATGGACCGCACGGCTTTTCAGGCGGCCAATCTCGCGCTCGGGCAGGATGCGGGCCGGACGGGGATCGAGATTTCGCTTGGCGGTCTCGTGCTCGATTGCCTCGAGGGAAGCGTCGATTATGCGGTGGCAGGCGGCGGGTTCCGCATCCGGCGCAACGGGCGCGACCATGTGTCGTGGCATCGCGCCCGGCTCTGCGCTGGCGACCGGATCGAGGTTCGGCCCGGCCCTTGGGGCAGCTGGTGCTATTTGGCTTTCGCCGGCACTTTGCAGGTGCCGCTTTGGCTCGGCAGCGCCTCGACCCATTCGCTTTCGGGCTTCGGCGGCGGCAGATTGACGGCGGGGCGGGAGCTGTTGCTGGAGGAGCTGCGCCCCGATCCGCTGGCCTCCGCGCGCCTTCCCGTGCCGGTTTGGGCGCGCCCTTCGGGGCTGGCCCATGTCACGATCGGCCCGCAGGAGGATTGCTTTTCCCCCGCGGTTTTGGCGCGGCTTTTGACGATGCCCTTCCGCGTCACCCCCGCTTTCGACCGGATGGGAATGCGCCTTGCGGGGCCTGATCTGACGCCTGAAGGCGCTTTGGCCATCCCTTCGGGGCCTGTGGCGCGCGGGGCGGTCCAGATTGCGGGGGACGGGGTTGCGAGCGTGCTCATGGCCGATCACCAGACGACCGGAGGCTATCCGCGCATCGCGACCATTCTCGATGCCGATCTCGATGCGCTGGCGCAGATGCGCCCGAACGAGAGCCTGCATTTTCGCGCCCTCACCCCCGCTCAGGCCACGGGCTTTGCGCGGACGCGCCGGCAGGCGGTGGCGCGCTACCTCGCGGGGATCGCGCGGCTCGGCGGGGTGGTCGCGTCGGGTCGCGACAGATAGCCGCGCCCCCCTGATCGCCGGTCGCCTCCGCGCCCCGAGGTGGCCTATGGTAACCGGATTTCAAAGTTCTAGATGAGTCTGCCGTTGCGCCTTGTACTTTCGTCCGGACCGGATGCCCTCCGGCCCAACCGATACCCGGGGCATGGCGGCGCCGCAGGAAAAACCAATGCCGATCAATAAGTCGTCGGATAAAGCTCGAGACGCTGGCGCAGCCGCAACCGGGGGCGAACAGAAAGCCGCGGGTGCTTCGAATGCGCGGCCGTTCGGGATTGTCGCGACCGGCCTTGCGATTGCGGCGATCGGGCTTGGTTGGTGGCAATGGGGTCATGACGACGAGGGCGGCCCCTCTGCCGACGAGCGCGCGGTGCTCGAACGCCTGCCCTCTGGCGAGGGCGAGCTTTTGCCCGACGGGCGACAGATGAACATCCTGTCGTCCTTCATGACCAGCGACGGGATTTTCTGCCGCGAATACGAGACCCATCGCGACCGCGTCATGCGCATCTCGATCGCCTGCCGCGAGTTCTGGGACTGGAACCGGCGGTTCTCGATCACGGTGATCTCCGAGGGCGAGCTGCTTTTGCCCGGCTCGGGCTCGATGCAGAACCTCGACGATTATCTGACGCAAAGCAATCTCGGCCAGCGCCTGACGCCCGAGCGCGAGGCCGAAAGCCTCGAAGCCTTCGCCGACTAAGCGGGCTCCGGCAACATCACGCCTGAAGGCGGGCCGCGAAGCGCCGGAAATCCGCCTGCCGCGCCCCTGATCCTGCCTCCAGAGGGAACCCGCCGAAAGCGGGGCGGAAAAATTCCGACGATGGCCGGAATTTCGCCGAAACTTCCTCGGGCTTTGTGTCGGTGATTGGCTACAAGCGGTCGGTCGGCTAGACTGATGGTGCCCCTTTGACCCGCTCTCGACAATGCCGCCGTCGGACGGGGGCGGGGATTGGAACGGACCATTTTTGACAGGATCTTTGCCGTGAAACGCCCGCTTTTCGCCCTTGCCCTGATGTTGCCCGTTTTCGGCGCCGTCGCGGTGCCCCAAGCCGCCGAGGCTCAGGCCGTGATCGAGGAACTGACCCCGCAAAGCGACAGCGCGCTTTACTGCAACAGCGCGCTGGATTTCTGCCTCGGCGTCGATCAGGACGGGCCTTTCGCGACCAGCCGGACCCTGCGCAGCGAGATCCATCTTTGGGATCTGCCCGAGGTGCCCAAGGGTCTCGCCAAGGCGGAATTTCTGCCCCAGCTGATCCGTCTGGACGAAGAACGCGCCTTTGTCGGCGTCATCGTCCGCGAGGAGCAGCCCTATTCCGGCGGGATTTTCGAGGCGCGCGACCTTTATCTTTTCGAAGCCTCACTCGGCGAGGTCGCGGGCTCGAACAATATCGGCACCATTCCGATCAGCCGCGACATTTCGGTGCGCGCCTGTTTCGATGCCGAGGATCAGGAGCGGCGCGGCGAGGCCTGCAGCGACCAGTTTGCCTTCAAGACCGACCTGTCGCTGGTGCCGGTCGAAGGCGCGATCCCCGAATTTTCGGTCACGACTTCGGCCACACGCTATCCCAAAGGCGCAAGCCGGCTGCACGACAGCGCAAGGGCCGAGCCGATCATGCCCGCCGATCTGATCGACGAGCCGGACCAGACCTGCAGCTATGCCGCGCGTTACCGCTATGATGCGGACCATCCCGGTTTCCTGCCGGCGGATCCTTTGCCCGATTGCGCCGAATTCCTCAAATCGACGCTCTAAGCATCGGAAAGAAAAGGGCCGCGTCGATGCGGCCCTTTTGTGTTTTCCTTAGCGTGCGCCCCAGGTATCGGTCAGGCGGTAGCCCTCGGGCCACGGATCCGAAGGGTCGAGCATGTGCTGGTGGATCCCCGTGATCCAGCCGCGCCCCGAGATTTCGGGGATGATCGCGGGCACGCCGCCGATCTCGGTCGCCTCGACGATGCGGCCGGTGAAGGTCGATCCGATCAGCGACACCGTGGTCAGGCTGTCCGCCGTCGTCATCTGGCCGCGCGCATGAAGCACCGCCATCCGTGCCGAAAGCGCCGTTCCGGTAGGCGAGCGGTCGACCTTGCCCGGCTGGATCGAGACCGCCGCACCGGCGCGCAGACCCTCGGGCGTCTTCTCGATCGGACCGCCGAAAAGGCAGAAGGAATAATGCGTCCAGTCGGGGTTGGTCGGGTGGCGGAACCCGATCTGGTCGGTCGCGGCTTTGGTGATCTTGGCTCCGAGCCGCGCGATGTCGTGGGCCTCGTCGGCGGTGAGGTTGAAACCCATGGCGCGGGCATCGACCATGACGAAACTGTCGCCGCCGAAAGAGGTGTCGACGGTCAGCGTGCCGATCCCCTCGACCTCGAGCGGCTGGTCGAGCTTATAGGCAAAGGACGGCAGGTTCTGGACGAAGATCCGCTCGGCCTTGCCGTTGCGGCATTCGGCGCGGACCTTGACCAGCCCGCCCGGGGCTTCAAGCAGCATCTCGGTCACGGGCTCGACCATCGGGATGATCCCGCCGTCGAGCAGAACGGTCGAGACGCAGATCGAATTCGATCCCGACATCGGCGGCGTATCCTCGGGCTCCATTATGATCCAGGCGGCATCCGCATCGGGGTGTTTCGGCGGAACCAGCAGGTTCACATGGCGGAAAACCCCGCCGCGCGGCTCATTCAGGACGAAATTGCGCAAGGTGTTGTCGCGCGCGATCCAGCGCGACTGCTCCCAGATCGTCTCGCCCGGCGGGGGGCGGACGCCGCCGACGATGACATCGCCGACCTCGCCTTCTGCATGGGCGGAAATGACATGGATGGTCTTGATACTACGCATGATATTCTTTCATCTAAGCCAATCAGGCAGGTCGGGCGCGCGGCCGGTCAAGGCGGCAAAGACGCAGCCTTCAAGGCTGGAAAACCGCACGGCGCGACCCGACAATCCGGGGCCGTAATGGGCATATTTGCCCGAATTGGTGATCAGGGTGCGGGCCTCGGGCGGGAAAACCGGCTCGGTGATCGAGCACCAGCAGATATCCGACACGATCTTGCAGCCAAGGGCCTCCAGCGCCGCGACCGTACCGTCGGCGCGTAAGTCGCCAAGCACATCCGGCCCGACCGTGACCACGACCGAGACGCCTTGCGCGGGCCGCCGTCCGTCCATCAACGCGACGAGCGCGCGGGTTTCCGAGGCCGAGAAATGCGGGCTGCCGAAAGCGGCCAGCTCGATCTCGTCGGGGGCATTGTTCAGCTCGCGCCAGATCGCCGCGAAATCGGCGACGGAAACCGCGACGTGATCGGCATCGGCGCGCGGCTTTAACCCCGCCTCGGGCGTATGGCCCGCGACATGGAGCATCGGCGCGGCAGAAGTCGTCCCGAAAGCGCCGCACATTCCCTTGAGATCGTCGCGGCTCGCCGTCACGCCCTCAAGTCCGGTGATCAGCGGGATGCGGTCGGGCGCGAGTTTCCCCGCGAGATAGCCGAGCATCGGCCAGAAGGAATCGTCGAGCCCCTTTGGCGCTGCGACATGGATGATGCGGCTCGGGTGGCGGTCAGCGTCCAGATAGACGCCCGAGCGCGGCGCGCGGCCGGTCATCGCGATCAGCAGGTCGAAGAAATCGGGATGTTTCACCGTCCGCGCCCCGATCACCGTATTGGCGAAGATCACCGCATTGGATTCCGCCCAGGCGATGTTGTCGCCGTATTCCGGCGCGCTCGGCAGAAGATAGGGGGCGCAGGTAAAGCTCGCCCGCGCGCCCATGCGGACATAGGCATCGGCAAGGCGGCTGGCGGGGGTGCCGAAACTCGGCGGCACGCCCTGTTTCTCCCAATTGTCGCGATCGACGGAAATCGCGTTCATCGTGGTCGGCAGCACCACTTTCGCGCCCATATCGGCCATGCGCTCGGCGAAAATGCGGTTGGCGTCGCTGGCATAGATGCAGCCGTCGATATGGACCTGCGCCACATCGATCAGGCTGGTCGCGCCCTGAATGGCAGCCATCGCCGTGATGATCTGCATCGCGAGCTGCACGGGTTTGCCGTCGCGGCCCGCAAGTTTGGCGTGATCTTCTGCCGTCAGGGCCAGCTCGGCCATCGGCAGGCGCGTCAGCGGCACCGAAAGATCGCCCGCGCGCAGGTGGTCGCCGTGGATCACGGCCTCAGTCTTGGTTGCGACCCGCGCGAAATCCTCGGGTGAGAGGCGCAGCACGGGGATGCCGTGATCAAAGAGACGCTCGCCGATCATCGCGCCAAGCGTCAGCACGTCCTCGGGGCCGGAAAAGATCAGAGCGGCGGGGGCGTTGCCGTTCAGGATCAGTTCCAAAAGCACGCCCGATCCCGTGCAGGAGCCGCGCGAAGTCGGCATCATCACGATTTTTCCCGCAAGGCTTTCGCCGTGCCAGGGATGATGCGCGTCGATCACGCGCCCCGAGGCGGCATCGACGCCGCCCCAGAAGCTGAGCCCTTCGGGAGAGGCCAGAACCGCCCCCGAAGCCTCGCCCGTCAGGATGCCGAGCGCCATTTACTTGACGACAAAGCCATGCGCGAAGGGGTCGCGCTCGGTGTCGATATAGATCGTATTCAGACCCGTCTGGCGCGCCCAACCCGCGATCGAGGGGATGATGGCGGGGCGGTTCGCGACGGTGGTCGCGGCCTCGACACGACCCTTGAAGATCGAGCCGATGATGGACTCGTGGTGGAATTCGTCACCGACCGCCAGTTTGCCCTTGGCGGCAAGCTGCGCCATGCGGGCCGAGGTGCCGGTGCCGCAGGGCGAGCGGTCGATGGCCTTGTCGCCATAGAAAACCGCGTTGCGGCCATGCGCCCCTTCGACGGTCGGCGCGCCGGTCCATTGGATATGCGACAGGCCGTTGATCTCGGGGAATTCGGGATGGACGAATTCGTATTTGGCGTTCAGCGCCGCGCGCAGCTTCGGCGAAAAGCCGATCAGCTCGCCCGCGGTGTAATCGGCCATGTCGCGGAAGTTCTTTTGCGGCTCGACGATGGCATAGAAATTGCCGCCGTAAGCCACATCGACCACGATCTCGCCCAAGCCCTCGACCTCGGCGGTCAGACCCTCGGCATAAAGGAAGCCCGGCACGTTGGTCAGGCGGACCTCCTCGACATAGCGGCCTTCCTGCCGGTATTCGATATCGACCTTGCCGGCGGGGGTTTCGATCGACAGGCGACCCGGCTCGCGCGGGGTGATCAGGCCGTTTTCGATCCCCATTGTGATCGTCCCGATCGTGCCGTGGCCGCACATCGGCAGGCAGCCCGAGGTCTCGATATAAAGCACCGCCACATCGCAATCCTCGCGGGTCGGCGGATAGAGGATCGAGCCCGACATCATGTCGTGGCCGCGCGGCTCGAACATCAGGCCGGTGCGGATCCAGTCGTATTCGGCCAGAAAATGCGCGCGACGTTCCAGCATGTTCGCGCCTTTGAGACGCGGGGCGCCGCCGGCGACGAGGCGCACGGGATTGCCGCAGGTGTGGCCGTCGATGCAGGGAAAAATATATTGGGTCATGTTAGCCTCGGAAGCGCGCCGGAGAGAAGGGCGCAAGGTCGATCGCGGGTGTTTGGCCGGTCAGAAGATCCGCGACGATCTGCGCGGTCCCCGCCGATTGGGTCAGGCCGAGATGGCCGTGGCCGAATGCACATAGGGTGTTGGGATGGCCCGGCAAGGGGCCGATCGCGGGCAGGCTGTCGGGCATCGAGGGGCGAAAGCCCATCCATTGCTTGCCGCCGGTCGTCTTGAGCGCGGGCAGGAATTGCGCGGCCTTGGTCAGCATCGCCTCGGAGCGCTTGAAGTTCGGGGGCAGCTTCAGCCCGCCCAATTCGACCGCACCGCCGACACGGATGCCGGAATTCATCGTCGTGACAACGAAACCATGACCGCCGAAGGTGATTTGCACTTTGAGATCAAAGGCGTCGGCGGGCAGGGTGGTGTTGTAGCCGCGTTCGGTTTCCAGCGGGATGCTGACGCCTTGGGTCTTGGCCAGAAGATGCGAAAAGGCCCCCGCCGCCAGAACGACGCGACCCTTGAAGTGACCGGCCGTGGTGGTCACGCCGTCATCGGTCAAGGCGGTTGCCTCGGCAATCACGATCTCGCCACCATTGGCGCGGAAACGATCCGCGAGGGCCAGCGTGTAATCCTTGGGGTCGCTGATCGAATACCAACCGGGCGTGAAGGTCGCATGGGTGAAGCGCGGCGCGATGCCGGGCTGGATCTCGGCGATTTCGGCGGGCGACATGAGATGGTTGAAGGCGATGCCGTGTTCGGCCCGCGCATCCCAGCCCTCGAGCGAGGCGCGAAAGGCCGCTTCGCCCTCGTAAACTTCAAGCTGGCCGTTGCGGCGCAGCATATGGGTCAGCCCGTCTCGCGCCAAAGCGGGCTCCAGCGCGGCTTTGGAATAATCCATCATCGCGGTCTGCGCGACCGTCGAGGCGCGCACTTTCGCGGGCGAACAGGCGCGCCAGAATTTCCACATCCACGGCGCGATCTTCAGCGCGTATGAGGGCGGCACCGACAAGGGTCCCAGCGGATCGAGCAGCCATTTCGGCGCCTTTCGCATGATCTTGGGCGAGGCCAGCGGGAAGATGTCGGTAAAAGCGAAAGCGCCCGCATTGCCGGCCGAGGCGCCCGCGGCGGGCCCCTCGCGCTCGATCACGCGGACACAAAGGCCGCGCGACTGCGCGGCCAATGCGATGGAGAGGCCGACGACCCCCGCACCGACAATCGTGACGTCTTGGTTCATTGACGGGTGCTCGACAGGAACTTCTGGGTTTCGGGATGCTGGGGATTGCCGAACAGCTGCTCGGGCGCGCCGATCTCGGCCATGACGCCTTGGTGGAAGAAGGCCACGCGGTCCGAGACGTCGCGCGCAAAGGCCATCTCGTGGGTGACGCAGATCATCGTCATCCCCTCGTCCGCCAGCATCTTGAGCGTATCGAGAACCTCGCCCACCAGCTGAGGATCGAGCGCCGAGGTCACCTCGTCGAACAGCATGTAGCTGGGCGACATCGCCAGCGCGCGGGCGATCGCCATACGCTGCTGCTGGCCGCCCGAAAGCCGCGTCGGATAGGTCTTGAGCTTGTCGCCAAGGCCGACATGGGTCAGCTGTTTGACGGCGATTTCCTCGGCCTTTTCCTTGGAATAGCCCAGCACCTTGCGGGGTGCGAGGGTTACGTTTTCCAGCACGGTCAGGTGCGGAAAGGCGTTCCATTGCTGGAAAACGATCCCGACCTTCTGGCGCAGCTTGTTCAGATCGGTCGACTTGGCGTGGACATCCACCCCGTCGATGACGATCTTGCCCGAAGCGATCGGCTCCAGCCCGTTGATACAGGTCAGAAGCGTCGATTTCCCCGAACCCGAACCGCCGATGATGGTGACGACCTCGCCTTTCTTGACGGTCAGGTCGATGCCCTTGAGAACCTCGAGCTGGCCAAAGGATTTGCGGACGTTTTCGATCTCAATCATTGGACCACCGTTTTTCGAGATAGCCGCCGAAACGGGCAAGAGGGTAGGAGATGATGAAGTAGAAGGCGCCGCAGATGAGCAGAAGGAACAAGGGCTCCTGCAGGCGCGTGATGAGGATCTGGGTCGATTTCATCAGCTCGGTGACCTGCACGACATAGACCAGCGCCGAATCCTTCATCACGCCGAGCGCGAGCCCGATCCACGAAGGCAGCGCGACCCGCGTCGCCAGCGGCGCCACGATATAGCGCATGTCCTGCCACCAGTTCAGCCCGAGCGAACGCCCCGCGCGGCGGGTATTGGCGGGCACGGCCTCGATCGCGCCGCGCACGATTTCCGAGCAATAGGCGGCCGTGTAAAGCGACAGCACCAGACAGGCGACCGTCAACCCCGGCCAGCGCAGCCCGAGCACGATGCCGAAGAAGGCATTGAGCAGCACCAGCTGGATCAGCAGCGGGATCGAGCGGCAGATGTCGAGGATGAAGGTCAAAGGCGCGGCCCAGATCGCACCGACCTGATAGCGGATCACGCCGAAAATGATCCCGAGAATGGTCCCCACCACCACCGCGATGGCGGTGACGAGCAATGTCATGCCCGCGCCTTTGGCGAGGAAGACCAGATCGGCCGTTGTGAGGGCGGTATCGAACATCGCGTGTCTCCCTCAGTACCGGAACAGCCGCGCCGCAATCAGGCGCGCGCCAAGGGTGATGACTTTCGTGATCACATAGAAGATCACGGCGGCAATCGCGAAAAGCTCGAAGGTGCGGAAGGTCAGGGCATTGAGATCCTGCGTCACCCCGTAAAGGTCGGTGTTCATGCCCACCGTCACGCCGAGCGAGGTCATCAGCACGGCCCAGACCATTTGGTTGGTCATCGGCAGGAAGGCGATGCGCAGCATCTGGGGCGCGACGATATAGCGGAAGCTCTGTCCCTCGCTCATGCCGAGCGAGCGGCCGGCGCGGGTCTGGGTATCGGGAATGGCCTTCAGCGCGCCGCGGAAGTTCTCCGCCAGATAGCCCGCATTGTTGAAGGTGATGCCGATCAGCAGCGAGACGAAGGGGCTCAGGTGGACGCCGAAACTCGCGATGCCGAAATGGGCCATATAGATCTGGAACAGCGCCGGCGTGTTGCGGGCAAGCTCGACCCAGCCTGTGGCGATGGCGCGCAAAATGCGCGAGCCGGAGCGGCGGAAGATGGTGAGGGCAACCGCAAGGACGATCCCGAGGACCATCGACAAAATCGCGATCTGCATCGTCACCAATGCGCCGTCCAGCATCTGTGGCAAACGCTGGAGCGCCTGATTCCACTGGAACGTGTAACTAAACATTCTCTTCCCGCTGATTGTTGTTGTTCGGGAAAACGGCGCAGGGCTTTGGCCCCGCGCCGCGATGAAACATTAGATCAGCGGTAAACGCCCTGAACGGTCAGGTTGGCGGGCTCGCCCTCGCCGACCCATTTGGCGTAGAGTTCGGCATAACGGCCGGTACGGACCTGCTGGTTGATGAACAGGTTCATGTAGTTGATCAGGCCGTATTCCTGACGCATCGTGAAGAGCGAGACGTAGTCGGGAACCATCGGTGCCTTGTCGACGATCTTGATGCCGGCGAATTTGCCGGATTTGACGTTGGCATTGGCGACTTCGGTGGTGCCGACGGTCGCGTCCAGCTGGCCCTGGCTCAGCGCAAGGAAGACATCCGCCTGGGTCTGGTAGGGACGGAAGGTGCCTTCGCCCCATTCCTTGATCTGGCCTTCCAGCCAGATGGCTTCATAAGTGCCCGCGGTCGCGCCGACGGTCTTGCCCTTCATGCCTTCCCAGCTGGTGATGTCGGTCTTGTCGTTGACGACGACCGAGTTCTCGAAAGCGTAATAGGGGATGGTCACGCCGATGGTCTTGGCGCGCTCGAGCGTGTCCGAGGTCGAGGCGACGCCGACATCGACGCGGCCCGACATCAGCGCGGGGATGCGCTCGGGGAAGGGGGTTTCGACGATCTCGGCCGTCACGCCGAGCGAGGCGGCGAGGTCGTTGCAGTAATCGACGTCGAAGCCGATCGGATTGTTGTTTTCATCGCGCGATCCCATCGGCGGGAAATCCAGCACGACCGCGCAACGCAGCGTGCCCGAGGCGATGATGTCGTCGAGCTTGTCGGCATAGGCCGCGCTCGAGGCGATGGTGGCCGTCAGCAGGCCTGCGGCAAAATGGCTCAGTTTCATGGTCATCCCTGTCGTTGTGATCGTTGATTCCGATTCGTCTATGTGTCGACTATGTGTCGGCAATTGCTCCCGATCAATAAAAATATTTCTTGTATACAGGATGCGGATTTACCGGAGGAATTGCCGACCGGCCACGCCGGACAAACACCGGCGAGGATGGAAAAAGGCGGGTCGGGCGCGCCTTGCGGGGCGTCTTTGCGGCGCGAGGCCACGACGCGGACCTTGCGGGGCGGAGTAAAGCCGCAGCTCCGGCAGGGTGCAAGCCGAAGATGCTCAAAAAGTATGAGAAGTCGCGACAGGCTCTTGCCGGATCGAAGGAAACTTCTTCGGAATCCGCGCGGCTTTCAGGCGGGTTTCGTGCCGGAAACGGCTTATCTTTCAGTGGGAAAGGGGCGGCGTCAGGTGTCTGCGGCAATCGGAAGACGGCCGGAGGCCGCATCGGCCGACGCGCGAATAAGTGTAGACATTTTGTCGCAATGCGCCCGCGCAATTGCGCCCCGCGCGGCGGTTTCCGCCTGCTCTTGCGTGTCGCAAGAGGCAAAGTCGTCTCCCCGCATCGGCCTTGACAGGCAGCGGCTGCCCGCCATTCTGGTTCTCGCAGGCAGAATGCGGTTCACGGCATGCCTTCGCCCGCCGCGCCGTTTCGGCCCCGGCCGCCAGAGCACAGGAAAAGCCTCATGACCAACACGCCCGTCCGCGCGATCAGCGCTTTTCCCGCCGCCGATCCCGCCGATCTTTCCGCGCTCCCCGACGATATCGCCGCGCGGATCATGGCGGTTCAGGAAAAGGCGGGTTTCGTGCCCAATGTCTTTCTGGCCTTCGCCCGCCGCCCCGAGGAGTTCCGCGCCTTTTTCGCCTATCACGACGCGCTGATGGACAAGCCCGGCAATCTCGACAAGGCCGAGCGCGAGATGATCGTGGTCGCGACCAGCGCCGCCAACCAATGCCAGTATTGCGTGATTGCCCATGGCGCGATCTTGAGGGTGCGTGCG
This sequence comes from Paracoccus cavernae, assembly GCF_042430175.1. Classification (NCBI taxonomy): domain Bacteria; kingdom Pseudomonadati; phylum Pseudomonadota; class Alphaproteobacteria; order Rhodobacterales; family Paracoccaceae; genus Paracoccus; species Paracoccus cavernae. The sequence continues at coordinate 59,397 of NZ_JBHMDZ010000047.1, forward strand.
AAGAACCCGCTGATCGCCGACCAGATCGCGGGCAATTACCGCAAGGCCGATATTACCGCGCGTCAACGCGCGATGCTCGACTTCGCGATGAAGGTCTCGGCGGGGGCGGCCACCACCGGCCCCGAGGATGTCGCGGCGCTGCAGTCGCATGGATTTTCGACCGAAGACGTCTGGGATATTGCCGCGATTGCCGCGTTTTTCGGCATGTCGAACCGCATGGCCAATGTGATGGCGCTGCGGCCCAATGACGAATTCTTCGCGATGGGGCGCTAGGCTCTAGCCACGGGTCGGGCTTTGCAGCGCGGGGCCGTAGCTTGCGGGCGAGAGCCGCGTGACCAATACCGCCACCACCAGAACGGCCGCGAGATGCAAAAGCCAGCCCGTCGCGAAGCCGCCGCTCCAGTCATGGAGCCGCGCAAGGAGGAAGGGCGGCAGCGAGGCGAGCAGAAAGCCTCCGCCCTGCATCATCGCCGAAAGCGCGCCGGCTTCGGCTGGGTCGGGCAGATGTTCGAGCGCCACGATCAGCGACATCGAGAAACAGCCGCCAAGCCCTGCGCCCAAAAGCGCGGCCCATAGTAAGGGGGCCGCTTCGGGCCAGAAGGCCAGACCGGAAAAGCCCGCGAATTGCGCCGCCAAAGTCAGCGCCAGCCACGGCCTGCGGTCGTGCCCGCGCCTTGCAAGGATCGGCAGGAAAAGCGCGCTCGCCGCCTGAAACAGCGCAAGGACAGCAAGCAGGCTGCCGCTCGGGGCGCTATCCCAGCCAAGCGCCTGATAAGAGGGCGAGAGCCACGCCACGACCGAGGAATAGCCGCCGTTCACCAGCCCGAAACAGCCCATCAGAAGCCACAGGCGCGGCTGGCGGATCAGCCCCGCACCGGCTTTGCCGCGCGGACTTTGGGCCTTGCGGGCGGGGCGCGGCAGAAAGGCGCAGGCCAGCGCCAGCCCGATCACCGGCAGGACCACGACCCAGCCCAGCCCGATATGCCAATCGCCGCTTCGGGCCGCGATGCGGGGGGCGAGCTGGGCGCCAAGCGCGCCTCCGCCCATCAGCATGCCCGAGTAAAGCCCCATGACCATGCCGGTCTGATGCGGAAAGAGGCCTTTGATCATGCCGGGAAAAACCGCCTGAATGATCGCGGCCCCCAGCCCCAGAACCGCCGCCGTCGCGATCAGCTGGTTGCCGCTTTCAACAAAAAGTCGCGCGCCCGATCCAGCCAGAAGCGCCGCCAGCGCCGCGATGACCAGAGGTTTCGCGCCAAAGCGGCCCTGAAGGGCGGGACCGGCGAAAGCGACCACCCCCATCAGCAGCATCGGCACCAGCGTCAGCAAGGACATCCGCGCCAGATCAAGGCCGGTCGCCGCGTGGATCTGCCCCGAAAGCGGCCCGACCGCCGTCATGAAGGGGCGCAGGTTCAGCCCGATGACCGCGATTGTCGCCAAAAGCACCAGCCTGCGCGCTTGGGCTGTGCCGCGCGGCACGTCCCTTTGCACAGGCGCGGAGGGCATTGGCATCAATCGCGGCGCGCTCTGCTGCGTGCAATGCGCGGGCGTCGTGGGCGCGGCAAAGGTCGGGGCGGCGCTCATGGGCGCGTTTTTCGCCCCGCCGGAACCGGCCATCTCCGCTCAGCCCTCTGCCGGAACGGGGGCGGGTGCCGCGACGCGCTCCGGCGAGCGGGCTGCCGCAGCCGCATGATGCACCGTTCCGTCACGCCAGGCGCGGTAGATCGCGGGATCGGCGGCATCGGCGGGCGCAAGCTGCGCGATCGAGAGGCGCTGCTCGTGAAAGGGGCGCGCGAGATCGGCGTAAACCGCCGCCGTCGAGAGACCGAAGGGCGCGGCAGCCTCGTTGGAATAGGCATAGCGCACCGCTTCGATGCCGCTCAGATGCATGGCGGCCAGACACATCGGGCAGGGATGGCCGCTGGCATAGATGGTGCAGCGGCTCAGATCGGGGCCGAGCAGCTTGGCAGCCTCGCGGATCGCGACCATCTCGGCATGGGCGGTCGGATCCTGCCGCGCGTGGATCTCGTTGACGCCGGTCGCGATGACCCAGCCGTCGCGCACGACCAAAGCGCCGAACGGACGACCGCCGCCTGCCGTATTGTCGCCGGCGAGCGAGATCGCAAGTTCGAGGAAACCGTCATCAAGCGATTGATCCCGCGTCATTTTGCCCCCGCATTGGTCAGGATCGCGACCAGTCCGGAAAAGCCGCGCGCCTTGGCATGGGCCAAAGGCGTCACCCCGTCGGCATCGGCCAGATCGACATCGGCACCGCCCGCGATCAGCGCGCTCGCGATCTCCTGATGGGGCCTGCCGCCGTCGCCCAGAATGACCGCCTCGATCAAGGCGGTCCAGCCGAGGCGGTTGACGTGATCGACCGCGACTCCGGCCTCGATCAGGGTCTTGACCGTTTCGACATGGCCGCGCTCGGCGGCGGGGATCAGGGCGGTCCCGCCAAAGCGGTTGAGGCTTTCGAGATCCGCGCCATTTTCCAAAGTCATGCGCAAGATCTCGATATGGCCGCGCGCACCGGCATAAAGATAGGCGCTGTCGCTGATGTTGTCCTTGGCGTTCACATCGGCACCGGCGGCGATCAGCATGCGGGCCGCCTCGATCCGGTTGGCATGGGTCGCGGCCAAAAGGGCGGTCGCGCCGCCGGAATCGCGGCTGTCGACCGGTACGCCGCCCTGCAAAAGCCGCGAAAGCGTCGCCAGATCGCCGGAGGAGGCGGCTTTGTGCAGCGCGGCGGCAGCCTCGGCGGACGTGGCGGAGACGGTCATGGTCTGTCCTTGGGCATGGGGGGCGAGGGCAAAAGACAGCGCGAAGGCCGGAGCGAACAGGAAAGCGGGCAAAAGCGCGGGCGCCAGCCGCATCGCCAGACCGGAGCGCGCGGGTCTGGCGGCGGCACGGGCCGCAAGCGCGGCTGCGGTCGCGGAGGAGATCTGTCGTGTGCTTCGGGTCATGGTCAAAATTCCTGAAGGAACGGGGCGCTGTCGGGGCGCGCGGGGCGCAATGCCGTCAAAGGCGAATGGGTGGGCTTTCTTACCCCAAGGCGAAATCATGGTGAAATTAAATGTTTTCATGGCTACCATCCATTTTGTGCATAAGTTTGCCGCAGGACGCCCCGTCGAAAGGAACGCCCTCATGCTTGATCCCCGTCTGCTGCGCGCTTTCGTGACGATCTGCGATGCGGGCGGCTTTACCCGCGCGGCAGAGCTTCTGAACATGACGCAATCGACGATCAGCCAGCAGCTCGGGCGGCTCGAAGAGGCGGTGGGCCGTAGCCTGATCGACCGCAGCGCCCGTCCGATCCGGCCCACCACCGCAGGCGAGCGGCTTTTGGGTCATGCCCGCCGCATCCTCGCGCTGCAAACCGAGGCCGAGACGCTGTTGCGCGATCCGGTCGGCAGCGCCGCGATCCGCATCGGCGTGCCCGAAGACATCGCGGGCGCCGAGATGGCGCGGGTCTTCAAGGCTTTTTCCGCCACGCATCGCCAGTTCCGTCTGGATGTGACCGCAGGCCTCAGCCGCGATCTCATGCAGCGCTACCGCAGCGGCGAATTCGATATCGTCGTCGTCAAGGAACGCGCGGCCGAGGCCGATAGCCGCGCCTCTTTTCCCGAACCGCTCGGTTGGTTCGAAAGCGCCGAAGCCCCGCCCGTCCATGCGGATCCGGTGCCTCTGGTCGCCTTTCCGCCGGGCGGTCTTTACCGCGAGGCGATGTTTGCCGCCATCGAGCGCGAGAACCGGCGCTGGTATGTGGCCTTTTCGGGCAGCAGCCTCAAAAGCGTCGAGGTTGCTGTTGCCGCGGGTCTCGGCCTGTCCCTTTTGCCCCTGCATGCGGTCGGCCTTGCCGGTCTGCGCCCCAGTCCGGCCTTCGCGCCCGAGCCGTCGATGACGCTCTCGCTTTATGCCTGGGAAAATGCCGGAGCGATTGCCGATCTCGCCGCCGAAATGATCGGCCTTCTGGCGCAGCGCGCCCGCGGCAGGTCGGGATCGTAACACGGGATCGTAAAACGGGGTCGCAACGCGGGGCGTTCGGGGCCCAGAAACGAAAAAGCCCGCAGCACTTTCGCGCCGCGGGTCCTGTCCTTGCGGAGGGCTTACTGCAGCCGTGCAGCCAGACCGTCCAGCGCCTTTTGCGCGCAGGCTTCGTCGAGATGGCCGCCCGGTGCACCGCCGACGCCGATCGCGCCAAGGGTCACGTCGCCCGATTTCACCGGCAGACCGCCTGCCAGCACGAGGAAGCCCGGAATGTCGACCATGCCCGCCGCACCGGCGTTCTCCTGCACGGCCTTCGCGATGCCGCTGGTCGGGTTGCGCGAGGAAGCCGAGGTATAGGCCTTCGCGGTCGCCGCATCGACGGTATGGGGGCCGGCATTCTCGGCACGCACCAGTGCCAGCAGGTTGCCCGCACGGTCGGTCACGGCTGCGGTGACCTGATAGCCGTCGGCTGCGCAAGCCGCGACGGTCGACTGGGCCAGCTCGACCGCGAATGCGGTGCCGAGGCTCTCTTGCGCAACTTTGTCCTGCGCGAAAGCCGGAGCCGCGAGAAGTGCAAGGCCCAGTGCGAGAGTGGTCGTTTTCATCGGAAGCTCCTGAATGGTGTGTCGTGATGACCAAAAGCTAACCCCGCCGCGCCCGCCGCACTATTCGCAGGAAAACCGAAAGCCCTCGGTAGGATTACCGAGGGCCGTTTTCGGAGCGAAAGACGGACGAAATGCGGCGCGGCCTTCAGCCCTTGATCTGCATCCAGAGCCGCGTCTGTTCGGCAATCGAGGCCGTGCCGAGTTTGGTCGCGATGCTGGCGCGGTGGCTGTCGACCGTTCGCACCGAGACCTCCAGCGCATTGGCGATCTCCTTGGTACCGAGGCCCTTGGCGATCAGCGCGATCACCTCGGCCTCGCGCGCGGTCAAAAGCGCAAGCTGGGCGCGGGCCTCGTCGCGGGCGAAATGCTCGGCAAGCTGCGCCTCGGCAAGGGTGACGGCATCCATCAGGACATGTTCGTCCACGGGTTTGGTCAGGAAATCGGTGACGCCCGCACGAAAGGCACGCCGGCAGGCCGCGACATCGCCGTGGCCGGTGATCATGATGCGCGGCCAGTCGGTGCCGCGCGCGCCAAGCTGTTCCATCAGCTGCAGCCCGCTGACCGTCGGCATGCGCAGATCGAGGATCACGATCCCCGGTTTGTCGCGCCGGACATGGGCGAGAAAATGCGCGGCATCGGGAAAGGTCGCGACCTCCTTGCCGTAGGTCGCGAGCAAAAGCGCCAGCGCATTGCGCACGGCTTCGTCGTCATCGACGAGATAAATCATCGCCCCTCCCCTGAAGTGGCCCGCAGCGGCAGGCGGATGGTGAATTGCGCGCCGTGATCGCTGGTGGCGGAAATCGTGCCCTCCATCTGCTCGATCAGGCGGGCGGAAAGCGGCAGGCCAAGGCCCATGCCTTCGGTCTTGGTGGTGAAGAAAGGCTCGAAAATGCGCGGCAGTACGGCGGCGGGAATGCCTGCGCCGTTGTCCTTGACCGTGATCTCGACCCAGCGTCCCTCGAGCCGCGCCGAAAGCGAAAGGCGCGGCCCGCCCTCGGGCGGATCGGCCATCAAAGCATCCGCGCCATTGCGCAAAAGATTGTGCAGGACCTGCTGGAAGGCGATGGAATCGATGCGGATCGAGGCCCCCTCGGCCGTATCGTCGAGCACGAAGGCAATGCCCTGTTGCGCAAGCTGCGGCCGGATCAGCGCCAAGGCATCGGCCAAAGCGTCACGCACCGCGACATCGGCCAGAATCGGGGCCTCGCCCGCGATGCTCGCCCGCATCCGCGCCAGAATATCGCCCGCGCGCTTGGCCTCGCCGACATTGGCATCAAGGGCGAGGGTCAGGATATCGCGGCGGTCCTGCTCCATCGCGCGCCGCGCCGCCTGACTTTGGCTCAGGAGCGCCGCGACCGGCTGTGCCAGCTCGTGCGCGATCCCCGAGGCCATCTCTCCCAGCGCATTGACCCGTCCCGCATGTGCGAGCCGCGTCTCCTGTTCCAAAAGCGCGGCGCGGATCTCGCCCTGACGACGGGCGAGGACGGCGCGGCGATAGGCCCCGATCAGCAAGGCAATCGCGCCAAGGCCCAGCAAAAGCGGCACAACCACTACGAAAGGCAGCAGATCGCCAAGGGTGAAACCATGGGTCATTTCGAGCCGGAGAGGCTGGCTCGCGCTATTGACCGCAACCGCGCGGCTCGCGGTCAGCAGGGCGGGGGCGGGATCGTTGCCGACCAGAAGATCGGGGCCGAAAGACAGGCGGAACCCGTCGCCCCGCGCCATGAGCACCGGATCAAGCAAAGCGCGGGCATTGATCCGCATGCGCAAAAACAGCCCCGGTGCCGCGAGTTTGACGATTTCGTATTCCGCCAGACCCGCCTGAATGCGCAGCGCGCTGCTGCCCGCCTTTTCCAGCTCGGGCAAGGCCGCCACATCCGAGGGGCCCGCCTGCGGACCGGAGGCCCCGCCATAGCGGATCTCGCGCGCCGTGCCGGCGTCGATCGTCGCGATTTCGGTGATGCGGGGGTAGAAGGTCTCGATCGCCTCGGCCAGAACCTGCACGCTGGCCGAAGGTGCGACCCCCGCCGAAGGGCCGCTTTCGACCGGCATCCGCGCCAAGGCCGCCAGCGCGGTCAGATGGGCGTCATGCTGGGCAAGCTTTTCGGCCAGCACCGTCTCGGCCTCCGACAGGCCGGTCACCAGCGTCGCGAGCCCGTTGCGGTAATTGGCCAAAGCCACCGCGCCAAGGCACAGGGCCGCGGCGACAAACCAGCCGAGAAGGGGCCATATCCGGAGAGGGGCGATGTGGTTCATCCCGCCATATCGGCGCAAAAGCCGCGCGGTTTCAAGCGCCGCCGGCGGGCCGAGGCTGCCGCAATCGCCCTAGCCGATCTTGCGCTTGGGGATCGCCGCCGCATAGGCCTCGAGCGCGCGGAGCTGGGCGTCGGTTTTCGCCAAAGCTTCGAGCGCCGCGCCGCGGTCGGCCTTGGCCAAAAGCCCGCAAAGCACCTCGCAAACCGCCATCGCGGGGGTCAGACTGTGGAAAAAGGTCGGGCTGGCGGTCGGGCAGAGCACGGCATGATCGGCCAAAGACAGCAGCGGCGAGACCGCGCTATCGGTGATCGCCACCAGCTTTAGCCCGCGCTCGCGCGCGAGATTGGCGACATCGAGGCTCTGGCGCGAATAGGGGCTGACCGCGATCACCAAAAGGACATCGCCCGCCTCGGCGCGCATCAAGGCATCGGCCCCCGTGCCCCCCGGTGCCTCCAGAAGCACCGTCTTTTCGCCCATGAGCGAGAGGACGTAATGGAACTGCCACGCGACCGAATGACACGAGCGGGCGCCCTGCACATAGATGCGCCGCGCGCCCGCCAGACAATCGGCGGCACCGGTCAGGCGCGCGATGGTCTGGGGCTGGCGCAGCTGCTCGATCTGCGCGGCAAGGCCCCCAAGCACCTCCTGCGCGAGCCCCTCCGGACTGCCCGCGACCAGATTGCGGTCGCTTTCGAGCGCGCGATGGACAAAGCCCTCGCCGCCCTGACGGATCAGCCGCGCCTGTTCGCGACGCAGATCCTCATAGCCCGACAGCTCGATAAATTTTGCGAGCCGGGTCATGGTCGCAGGCTGGACGCCGGCATTACGCGCCAGCTCTCGCATCGAGCGGAGAGCAATTTCCTGCGGATTTTCAATCAGATAGCGCGCAGCCTGCTGAAGCTGCGGCGACATTTCGTCGAAACGGTCGATCAGCTGTTGGTGAAGGGGACCGTTTTGCGACATCTGTTTCATCTTTCGGGGCAGGCCGGATCATGTTTCCGCATCCTTGCGCGGATTCCAAGCATAATAGGAATGGCGGCGCGACATGGAGCGATCTGAATGAATCCAATCTGTCATAATGAAACGGATGTTGCAATTCTTCCGGCGCGGTGCACAGTCGAAGAAACGTTTCAGCAATTGCGCGTGATTCGCGCCATCGGGACCAGCATCATGACGAAAATCCTCCATCGCAGCATCGGACCCGATCTCCCGCGCGCCGTCGCGGGGCAGGGTGTCTGGATCACCGACTCCGAGGGGCGGCGTTATCTCGACGGCTCGGGCGGGGCGGCGGTCACCAGCCTTGGCCACGGCAATGCCGAGGTGCTGGATGCGATGCGCGCGCAGATGGACAAGATCGCCTATGCGCATACATCGTTTTTCACCACCGATGCGGCGGAATCCCTCGCCGAACGTCTGGTCGGGCTGACGCCCGAGGGGCTCGATTACGTCTATCTCGTGTCCGGCGGCTCAGAGGCGGTCGAGGCGGCGCTGAAAATGGCGCGGCAATATTTCGTCGAGATCGGCCAGCCGCAGCGCCGCCATATCATCGCGCGCCGGCAAAGCTATCACGGCAATACGATCGGCGCGCTTGCGACGGGCGGCAATGCCTGGCGGCGCGCGCAATTCCAGCCGATCCTGCCAGAGACGCACCACGTCTCGCCCTGCTACGCCTATCGCGACATGGGCGCGCAGGAAGGCCCCGAGGCCTATGCCGCCCGTCTCGCCCGCGAGCTGGAGGACCAGATCCTTGCCTTGGGTGCCGACGAGGTCATCGCTTTCGTGGCCGAGCCGGTGGTGGGCGCAACGCTTGGCGCGGTGCCTGCCGTGGCCGGTTACTTCAAGCAGATCCGAGCGGTTTGCGACAAATACGGCGTGCTGCTGATCCTTGACGAGGTGATGTGCGGCATGGGCCGGACCGGCTCGATCTTCGCGTTCGAGCAAGAGGGGATTGTCCCGGATATCGTGACAATCGCCAAGGGTCTGGGCGGTGGCTACCAGCCGGTGGGCGCGCTGCTTCTGTCGACGAAAATCTACGACGCCTTCCGCAACGGCTCGGGGTTGTTCCAGCATGGCCATACCTATCTCGGCCATCCGGTTGCGGCGGCTGCGGCCGATAAAGTGGTCGAGATCATGACCCGCCCCGGCCTGATGGAGAATGTGAACGCGATGGGTCAACGCCTGCAGGACGGGCTGACGGCCGCGCTTGGCGATCACCCCAATGTCGGCGACATCCGCGGTCGCGGGCTGTTTCGCGGCATCGAGCTGGTCGCCGACCGCGCCAGCAAAGAACCCCTTGACCCCAAGCTCAAGACCCACGCCAAAATCAAGAAAGAGGCAATGGCGCGCGGCCTCATGTCCTATCCGATGGGCGGGACGATCGACGGCATCAGGGGCGACCACATCCTGCTCGCGCCGCCCTATATCATCACCGCGGAGGAGGTCGATCTGATCGTCGAGCGCATCTCGGGCGCGATCCGCGCGGTGGTGGGCTGATGGCGCTTCCCCGCATCATGCTCGCGCCGAACGGGGCGCGCAAAACCAAGGCCGACCATCCCCGCCTGCCGGTGACGGTGGCCGAAGTCATCGAGGAAACCCGCGCCGCGATTGCCGCCGGCGCGGACGGTCTTCACGCCCATATCCGCGACGCCGAGGGAAAACACAGCCTTGACGCGGGCCTTTACCGCGAGCTTCTGGCCGAGACCGACCGCGCCTTTCCAGGCTTTTTCGTCCAGATCACCACCGAGGCGGTCGGGCAGTATTCCGCACAGGTCCAGCGCGATCTGGTGCGCGACCTGCGGCCCAAACAGGTCTCGATCGGGATGCGCGAGATCCTGTCGGACGGCGACGAAGCCGCGACCGCCGATCTTTTCGCCTTCTGCAAAGTGGAAGGCATCGGGGTTCAGCACATTCTTTACAGCGAGGAAGAATGCCGCGAATTCATTGCCTTGCATGACAAACTCGTGATTCCGGACGAAGTGCCGCAGATCCTGCATGTGCTGGGGCGCTATTCGGTCGGTCAGGTCTCGGACCCTACGGACGTCGCGCGGCGTGCGGCGCATTTCGCGGACCGCAAGGTTGATTGGGGGCTTTGCGCTTTTGGCCAATCGGAAACCGATTGCCTGATCGCGGCGCTGGCGCTTGGCGGCAAGGCGCGGATCGGTTTCGAGAACAACCTCCACCACCCCGACGGGCGGCTTGCCGACAGCAATGCCGCGCGGGTGGCGGATCTGGTGGCGCGGCTGGGCTGAACCGCCGCGCCACCAGACCGGAACAGGGCAGAGCGGCGCGGACCGCCCGCTCGGGCGGAGACGACCCCGCCCCGCCTAGACCTCGATTCCCAGCCGCCGGATCATCCTGGCCCGTGCCTGCAAAGCGGCGCGGGTCTCTTCGGGGCGATGGGCGGCGCAGGCGTTGATCAGGCATTCCGCCGCGACCATGAAGGCCCCGATGCTGTTCGAGATGAAGCTCGACTGATGCCCGACGAGCACCGCCGCGCGCGAGCTCGGCACCAGCGGCGAGCTGGCCAGATCGGTGATCGCGACCGTGGCGATCCCCGCTTCCCGCGCGGCATTCGCGACCTCGATCACCGTCGCCGAATAGGGGGTGCAGCTGGCCGAGATCAGCACATCCTGCGGACCAAGAGTGGCCAGCCCTTCGGCAATCCCGAGATTGTTGCCGTCCAGCATGACGACATCGGCGCGGATCATGCGCAGCCCGTAGGCCAGAAAGCTTGCCAATGCGTGAAATTGCCGGATGCCGTGGACCGCGACGCGGGGCGCAGCCATGATCATCGTGACCGCCTCGGCAAAACCCGCCTCGTCGAAGTGATCGACGAAACGGTCGATATTGGCCTGATTTTCGCGACAAAGCCGCGTGACCGCACCGCGCAGGCTATTGCCCGCAACCAGCGCGCCTTCGGCCTGCCGCGCATAGAAAATCCCCGGCGCATTCATCGATGACGACAAAAGCACGCGCTGGAAGGCGGGGAACCCCGGATAGCCGAGCGCATGCGACAGCCGCGTCAGCGTCGAGGGATTGACGCCGAGATGTTCGGCGAGGCTGGTGATCGACAAAAGCGCGGGATGGCCCGACAATTCGAGCAGATGGCCCAAAGCCGCCCGCGCCTTGCTGCCCAGACTGACCCGTGCCTCGCCGCGCGCGATCGCCACGGCCAGAGCGCGCAATTCCTCGAAATTCGCGGGGGGGAGAGGGGGCGCGCCGGCCTCGGGCGGAATGCCTCCGCCCGTGCCGGTTTTGCCCGCTTTTCGTCCCGACTGCCCCGCCTCAGCCCCGCTGGTCGACGCCGGAATAGGCGGCAGGTCCGGTGCTTTGGTCATAGATGCTCCAATGGACGCCATCGGCCTTGATGTGGAAAATGCCGGTCCCGAGGGTGTTTTCGTCATCGGGATCATCCTCGGCATCGCGGCGGATCGGCAGGCCCGCGCCGCCGGTATCGCGCAGGATCGACAGTGCATCGAGTCCTTCGGCGACCAGCGCATCGGCGCGGATCTGGCGATCGCCCGAGGATTGCGTGATGATCTGGTGCTTCAGCCCGATCTCGTGGTGCAGCGCATGGTTGGCATGGGCGTTCACGCCCGAAAGCGCCACGACCGAGACCTCGCCGCGCCCGAATTCGACCGACAAAAGCCGCGGATCGCCCGCGCAGGCCAGACCGAAATGGAAGCCGCCGGAATTGGCGTTGGCGCGCAGGATCGCAACGGCTTCGTCAAGGCCCGCCGCCGACAGAACCGCACGGCCGAGCACCATGCGCGGGACATCGGGCTCGGTCCCCGTCAGGCGGATGTTGTTGACCGCCTGCACCAGACCGGCCGCGTTGAAAGCCATCGTATGACCCGGGATCGAGCCCGGATAGCAGAAGGCGCGGAAGGCGGGTGCGCCTTCGGGGGCGAATTCGCCGATGAAGCTCGATCCGCGAAAGAAGGGCAGGCCGTCTTCGTTATGGGCGATCATCGGACCATCGGATTGGCCGGCGCTCAGGATCGTGGTGCAGCCGTCCGGCGTGCGCGCCAGCAAATCGCCGCGGCAGTTCCAGGCGAAGGTTTGCTCGAGCGAGAGTTCGAGCCCCTCGGCCAGACCTTCGATCTCTTCCCAGATCTTCGGGAAACGGAGGCGGGTCTGTTCGGCCATGCGGGCCACGGCTTCGGCATGGGCCTCGCCGGTGATCAGCTGGAAATACTCCGAGGAGGGCAGGTGCTTGTGCACCGCGTCGCGCCCCGCCGCGCCGAGGGCGCGTCCGGTCTCGCGCGGGGTCGAGCCCGCGATCTTGCGCCAGCCGAGTTCGTGGGCGGCGCCGTTTGCTTGCTTAGACATGTTGCAGAAAGTCCTTCAACCGCTCGCTTGGCGGGTTATCAATCATCTCGCGCGGATCGCCATCCACCGAGATTATTCCGTGTTCCATGAAGATCAGCCGCGTGCCGACCTGTTTGGCGAAACCCATCTCGTGGGTGACGACAACCATGGTCATGCCCTCGGTCGCAAGCTGGCGCATGACATTGAGCACCTCTTGCTTGAGTTCGGGGTCGAGCGCCGAGGTCGGCTCGTCGAAGAGCATGACCTTGGGCCGGATCGCCAAAGCCCGCGCGATCGCGACGCGCTGCTGCTGGCCGCCCGACAGTTCGGACGGGTAATGATGCGCGCGCTCCTTGAGGCCGACCTTGTCGAGAAGGTCCAGCGCCTGCGCCTCGGCCTCGGATTTCGACAGGCCGCGGACCTTGCGCGGACCGAAAGCCACGTTTTCAAGCGCGGTCATCTGGGGGAAAAGGTTGAACTGCTGGAAGACCATGCCGGCTTCCTGACGGATGGTGCGCAGATTGGCATTGCCGGATTTCACCGACATCCCGTCCACGACCAGATCGCCGCCGGTGATCTGCTCGAGCCCGTTGATGCAGCGCAAAAGCGTCGATTTGCCCGAGCCCGAAGGCCCGATCAGCACGACGACCTCGCCGGTGTCGATGTTCAGATCGACCTCGTTGAGAACCTGGACCGCCCCGAAGTTTTTCGAGGTCTTGCGGAATTCGATGATGCTCACAGGATCCTCATGCGCTTTTCAATGAGACGGAGGGTCATCGACAAAATGCCGGTCATGACCAGATAGACGAGGCCGACCGCCGTCCAGATTTCGACCGCGCGGAAGTTCGAGGCCATGATTTCCTGCCCCGTCCGCGTCAGCTCGGCGACACCGATGACGATGAAGAGCGAGGTGTCCTTGAGCGAGACGATATATTGGTTGCCGAGCGGCGGGATCATGCGGCGGAAGGCCAGGGGGCCCACGATATAGGCCAGCACCTTCCAGCGCGGCAGCCCCATGGCGAGGCCCGCTTCGCTCAGACCTTTGGGGATCGATTGCAGCGCGCCGCGCACCACCTCGGCGATATAGGCGCCGGCATTGATGATGATGGTCAGGACGGCGGCAGTCATCGGATTGATGCGGAACTTGGAAAGTGCTTCGATTCCATAGCTTTGCCCGATGATCTTGAAGATGATCGGCAGCGCGAAATACAAAAACATCACCTGCACGACGATGGGCGTGCCGCGGATCAGCTCGACATAGACCAGCGCCAGACCATTGACGAGTTTATTGCCGTAAGCGCGCATGAGGCCCGTCAGGACGCCAAGGATCGTGCCGCCGATCAGGCCGAAGAATGTGATGAAAAGCGTGACCTTCGCGCCGGCAAGCAAGGCAGGCAGGAAGGTCGGGATGACGGACCAGTCGATATTCACGGAAAAATGCCTCCGGATGGGGGGAAGATCAGAGGCGGGCGCGCCCGCCTCTGGAGGTGCGGGAGGCGCTTACTTGGCCGGCTTGGTGCCAAACCACTTTTCGTAGATCGCGTCGTAGCGGCCGTCTTCTTTCATCTTCGCGAGCGATTCGTTGATCTTGGTGGTCAGCTCGCTGCCTTTGGGAAGGGCGATGCCGTATTGATGGCCCATGAGCTGGTCGCCCACCGCTTTGACCTGACCGTCACCCGCGGTTTTGATGTAATAGAGCACGTTCGGGGTGTCGTGCATGGCGGCATCGACATTGCCGGTGCGCAGTTCGAGATAGGCGTTGTCGATATTGGGGAATTTGCGGATCTCGGTATCCTTGAGGTTCGCATCCGCCCAATCGGCCGCCGACGTGCCGGTCTTGACCGCGAGCTTCTTGCCCGCCAGCGCGTCCGCACCGGCAATATCGCTGTCGGAAGCGACCATCACCAGAAAGCCGCTGTCGTAATAGCCGTCAGAGAAATCGATCGCCTGTTTGCGCTCGTCGGTGATGGTGATGCCGGCGAGTGCGACATCGACCTGACCGGTCTGCAGCGCCGGAATGATCCCCGCGAAATCCATCGGGCGCAGCTCGTAGCCCGCGCCGAGATCCTTGGAGATCGCATCCCACATGTCGATGTCGAATCCGACATATTTGTCGCCCTCTTTGAATTCGAAGGGCACGAAAGCGGTATCGGTTGCAACCACCAGATCGGCGGCCTGAGCGGCAGAGCCGATCCCGAAAGCGAGGGTCGCGGCAGCGACGAGTTTGACAAATTTGTTCATGACGTTTCCTGCTGGACTTGTGATGGCCGGATGTCTCTTCCCCCAGCCGTGCAAAAAGTTTTGCAGAGAGGTGAGGGAATTGCAATAATTTTGCGCGGGCATCGGCGAGATTTTAGGAATGCGCATAAAACATCCGCTACGGCGGGGCGATTGCCGCCGTGGTGCGCACAGGCTTGCGGGTGGATCTGAAGATCTCCACAATATTATTTGAAATCAATTATATAGATTGCCGGTAGATTTCCGGCTGCTCGCCATCTGGCACATCACCGGTCAGGCCAAAACCGTGAGGCCCTCGCGATCCGTCTTTGTCGCTTGCGTTGCCAGCCGGATGTCGATGATGCCGGAGCCGACAAAACTCCCGCTATCCGCCCATGCTGCGGATGATCGTGCCGCCGACAAGGCCCGTCACGAGCAGGCCATAGGCGGTTACGGTCAGCAGAATTCCCACACGGGGCTGATACCAGCCATCGCGCGCGCGCATCACCACGCGATCGACAAGCGCCCAGGTCGCGATTCCCGCCATCAAAGCGACCAGATAGGAGGCGAAAATCCACATCCCTGCGGGCATGGGCGGCAGTGCCTTGGCCAGCCAGTTGACCGCGAACGCCCCCATCCAGTGATTGAGATAAAACGGATAGGAAACCGCGCCCAGAAACATCCCGATCCCGTTGCGCTGGCCCGGAAGGGCAAGGCATTGCACCAGAAGCACCGCGAAAAGGGCCCGTTGCGCCTCGCCGTCATAGCGCCAGCACAGCGCGAAAGCGGTCGCGCATCCCAGCCAAAGCACGATCTGCATCCGCGGCTGCAGATACCAGCCGGGAAACTGCCGCGCCGCGAGAGCCGCGAACACGCCAAGCGCGATCGCCGCGAAATTCGGATGCAATGCCAGCAAAAGCAGCACGATCCCCGCCCAGCCCCACAGCTTTTTGCCGAAAGGCAGAAAGAGGATGGCCAGCGGCGCGGCGAGATAGAAAAGCTCCTCGACCGAGATGCTCCAGAAATGGTTGCCGGTCCCTTTCAGCGGCATTTCCGAAAGGGCCCGCGGGAATTCGGTGAAAATCGTATGGGTAAATGTCAGGTCGTAGAACAGGTATTTCAGCCAATAGCCTGTCACCCCTTCGCGCCATGCCGCAACCCCGTAAAGCAGGACGACCGCAACCAGATAGGGGATCCAGATCCGCGTTGCCCGATTGAAGAAAAAGCGCGGCAGGCCGCTGACGGGTGTCTCGAAAAGGATGCCCCCGATCAGCCATCCCGAAAGTGCCAGAAAGACGATGACCGGCAGGCTGGCGTCGATCGGCCCGATCGTCGGCATGCCCTGATGGCTCAGCGCCACCAAAGAGGCCAGAACGATGCGCAGCCAATCGAAATGCGGATAACTTCGCTGCGACCTGACACCGGATCTCGGGCGGTCAGAGGCGGAAAGCGCGAAGCTGGCTGGACTTGGGGACAGAAGGGACATCGTGAACAATCAGGCATTTCAGGAAGGCAGATCCGCCCGCCCGACCGGACGCGCAATTCAGACATCCCATATTATGCCTAATTACTACACGCATATAATCGATATGCTGCCCAGAAAGACAAGTTTTGGCAAACATAGGTTAAGTTGCGGCAGCCTCAGCCCCGAAGGGCAGGGCATTCCGGCCTCGATGCGCTCGGGCGCAAGCTGGGCTGTCGAGGCGTTCTGACCTCTGCGGGGCGCATCTTGTTGCAGCCCCGCCTTCCAGTTCACCCCAAAATCCGGCGATCGCGTGTTCGGCTTCTCGGTCCGGCCCGCGCCAAGTCGTTCCGGCTCGCCATTCTTTTACTGGTCAGGCGCTTGCCGGATGTGCTGGACTGGCTCCGGAGCAAGCGGATCAAGAGGCATGAAATGGCGCTGGAACAGCTGGCGAGAACCGGCGGGGAACTGGCTGGAAACCGCCCGACGCCTGCACTTTTCCCGATCGGTCCGAGATGAACGGCGGGCCTGCGCGCAGCTCCTTTGGCCATGTCGCGGTTGCCTTTCTGGCGATGGGCTCATGGGCGGCTTTCGCCAATCGCGCGCATCCGATGCCGCAACCGCTTGTTGCGGGGGTGGTGCAGGGCCTCGTCTCGGGCCTCATCACGCTGTTTCTCAAGCGGATGATCGAGACGCTCTCGGCGCGCGTCGCCGGACCGGCCGGGCTGGTCGTGCCGCCGGTGATCGCGGTCGCGACCTCGGTCCTGATCCTGACGACGCTTCACAGCCTTGCGGGCACGCCCGAAATCCGCGCAACCATCGCATTGCCGCTGACGGTGACTGCAATCTATGCCACGCTCTACAGCTTCGCACTGTGGAGAGCCCGCCGCTGAGTTCTGGCGCCAGACTCCGTCCCGCCCGCCGACCGCCCGCCGACCGCCCGACGTGGGCATGTCCCAGTCCGGCCGCTTGAAAGCCGGAACTGCACGCGCGCGCATCCCGCTGTCATTCCTTTGATCTTTTTGGCCCGTTGTCATTTTTTTGACATCCCGACCGGTTACACACCCGCCAACCGAAGGGCGCGTCGCACCACACTTGCACAGCTGTGCAAAAAAATGTTGACGTGCTACATTCCCCATAGGAAGCTTTTGGTTGAGGAGCGGATGGAACGCGACCGCGTCCATCCGGATGAAAGACAAGAGGTGCGGAACGCCGCGCCCTGACGGGGAGGACGACATTGCACAGCTCTGCTGACGATGCTGCATGCGCAGAGAAGACGAGGGGTGCCGCTCGTGTCTTCGCTTGATCACGACATCGACGGGGCGACGGGCGCGGGCGGGCGCCTCCGCTACCGGCTGAGACTCGCAATGCGCGATCCGACCACGGTCATCGCCATCCTGATGGCGGTGCTGTTTCTTTACCTGATCATCGTCCCGATCCTGTCGATCTTGGGGGATTCCGTCACCGTCCAATTCGGAGACGAGCGCCGCATCAAAGCCGAAAGCGGCACTTTCACGCTGTATTACCTCGAGCGCGCGCTAAGCTCGCGCGTCGCGCAGGATCTGTTCTGGGTGCCGTTGCTGAACACGCTGAAAGTCGCGGCCGGGGCCATCGTGCTGTCGCTGGTGATCGGCACGATTCTGGCCTGGCTGATCGCGCGGACCGATATGTTCGGCCGCCGCTGGTTCGCCACCGCGTTGATCGTGCCCTATATGCTGCCTGCCTGGACCTTTGCGCTGGCCTGGTCGACGCTCTTCAAGAACCGCACCGTCGGCGGTCAGCAGGGCTGGCTGGAGGCCATCGGTTTGTCGCCGCCCGATTGGGTCGCTTATGGCCAGTTTCCGATCACCGTCATTCTGGCGCTGCATTACACGCCCTTCGTGATCTTGCTTTTCGGCTCGGCGCTGCGCCGCTTCGACAGCCAGCTCGAGGATTCCGCGCGCATTCTTGGCGCCTCGTCGGCAACGGTTGCCCGCCAGGTCATCCTGCCGCTGATGCGTCCGGCGCTGCTGTCGGCCGTGGTCTTAATCTTCGCCAAATGTCTGGGCGAGTTCGGCGTGCCCTATGTCCTCGGCCTGCCTGTGAAATTCGACGTGCTGGCGACCTCGCTTTACCGCTCGATCGGCTCGCGCCAGACCGGCGTTGCGGGTGTGCTTGCGGGCGCGATCATGCTGATCGGGATGATTGCGATCCTGATCGATGCCTGGCTTGCCCGCGAGGCGCGCCGCTTTGTCACCGTCGGCTCGAAAGGCTCGATGAACCGCGCCTCGGGGCTGAAGAAATGGCGGCTGCCCGCGACGGGTTTTGCCGGAACCATGTTCATTCTGAGCGTCGGCCTGCCGATCTTTACGCTGGCGCTGTCGACGGTCATGCGCCGTCCGGGCATCTTTGAATGGTCGAATTTCACGCTGGATTACTGGATCGGGCGCGACCTGCCGACCGTCGCGATGAAGACCGGGATCTTGCTCAGCCCCGATCTGTGGCGGGCGGCGTGGAATACGATTTCGATCGTCGGCATGGCGTCGATCTGCTCGGGGCTTCTGGGCATCCTGACCGGATATGTCGTGGTCCGCACCAGCTTTCGCCCGCTGGCGGTCTTTCTGCGTCAGGTCACCTTCATGCCCTATCTTGTGCCGGGCATCGCCTTTGCCGCCGCCTATCTTTCGCTTTTCGCGGTGCCGCGCGGTCCGGTTCCGGCGCTTTACGGCACCACCGCCATCCTTGTGCTGGCGCTGATGGCGGATCAGATGCCCTATGCCTCGCGGGCCGGAATCTCGGCGATGATGCAGCTGGGCAAAGACCCCGAAGAGGCCGCGCAGATCATAGGCGCGGGCTGGTTCAGGCGCATGACCTCGGTCGTGATCCCGATCCAGAAGGGGTCGCTGGTGACGGGCATCCTGCTGCCCTTCATCTCGGGGATCAAGGGGCTCAGCCTTTTCGTCATCCTCGCGGTTCCGGCGACGGATGTGCTGACGACGTTTTCGCTGCGCCTCGTCGATTACAACTACACCCAGGCCGCCAATGCGGTGGTCCTCATCATCGCGGGGCTGGCCTATGCGGGCACGCTGCTTGCCCAGAAATTGACCCGCACCAATCTTGCCGAAGGACTTGGAAACTGATGCCGGACATCATCCTTAGCAATGTGCAGAAATCCTATGGCGCGGGCTCGCCCAATGCGGTCTCTGCGCTTGATCTTCATATCGGCGACGGCGAATTCATGTGCCTGCTTGGCCCCTCGGGCTGTGGCAAGACCACGACTTTGCGCATGGTCGCGGGGCTGGAAAACCTCTCGGGGGGCGAGCTGCGCATCGGCGAGCGCGTGGTCGACAGCGCCGAAAAGGGCGTCTTTATCGGGCCGGAAAAGCGCGGCATGGGGTTGGTGTTCCAGTCCTATGCGCTGTGGCCGCATCTGACCATCGAGCGCAACACCGATTTCGGCCTGCGCCTGCGCAAAGTCCCCAAAGCCGAGCGTATCGAGCGGGTCGAGCGCGTCATGAAGGCGCTGGATATCGAGAAATACCGCCACCGTTACCCCTCGCAGCTGTCGGGCGGGCAGCAGCAGCGGGTGGCATTGGCGCGGATGCTTGCGGTCAATCCGGGCGTGCTTTTGCTGGACGAGCCGCTGTCGAACCTCGATGCGCGGCTGCGGCTGGAAATGCGCGCCGAGCTGAAGCGCATCCACGAGGAATTCCGCACCACCATCCTTTTCGTGACCCATGACCAATGGGAGGCGATGACGCTTGCGACCTCGATCGCGGTGATGAACGAGGGCACCTTGCAGCAGCTTGGCACGCCCAACGACATTTATGACCGCCCCGCCAACCGCTTTGTCGCCGAATTCGTCGGCAGCCCGCCGATCAACATTCTCGAGCTGGCCTCGGATCATGCTTTGGACCGCGGCGCCAAGGATTGGCTGCGGATCAGGCTGGGCGAGCGCGGCGATCTCGGCTCGGTCGGGATCCGCCCCGAGGCGCTGAAACTGGCCTCGACCGAGGCGGCGGTTCCGGCGGGCAGCTTTCATCACGCGGCCACGGTGACGGGGGTTTTGCCGACCGGCGGCAGCTGGATCATCGAGATCAATTGCGCGGGCCGCATGATCTTCATGACCACCACCGAATGTCCGCGCTGGCGCGGCGGCGAGCAGGTCTGGCTGCATGCCCGCCCCAGCGCGCTGCATGTTTTCGACACCAACCGCAACCGCCTGAGCGCCGCCGACGAGGCGCTGGCGCGTGCCGATGCCGGCGTCGCCGCCGTGCGTGAGGCCTGAACCGATGGATGCAAAGATGAAAAGCACGCTTCTTGCCCTGCCGCTGAGCCTGCTGGCGGGCCTGACCCATGCCGAGGGCTTCAACCTTGACGCGCTGATCGAGGCCGCGAAATCCGAGCCCCCGACCACGGTCTATGCCGTCACCGGCAAGATCGTCGATACCGCCGATGCCTTCAGCCAGAAATACGGGCTGAAAGTCTCGGGCAAGAAGGTCAACGAGGCGGGACAGCTCGATCTGCTGATCCGCGAGCATCAGGCTGGCAATGTCAGCGGCTCGGTCTCGCTGGCGGCGGATGCGGCGATGGTGGCATCCGATCTGATCGGGCAGGGCATCGTCGAAAGCTGGGTGCCCGACGATATTGCCCCGCATTTAAGCGAAGGCACGCGCGATCCGCTGATCGTGGTCAGCGACCCCCATGTCTGGGCCTATAATTCGGGCGCCCATCAGAGCTGCCCGATCACCAATGTCTGGCAGCTGGCCGATCCTGATTGGAAGGGGCGGGTGACGCTGATGGATCCGCTCGACAAGCCCGCCTATGCCGATTGGTTCAACCAGCTCGCCCGCGATCATGACGCGGAAATGGCCGCCGCCTATCAGGACCATTTCGGCAAGCCCTTTGACGCTGCGCAGGGCAGCGCGACCGAGGCCTGGGTCAAGGCTTTTGCCGCAAACGGGCCGCTGGTCTCGGATAGTGCGCATGTCTCGGATGCGATCGGCGCGCCGGGGCAGGAGCGGCCCTTTTTCGGCATGCTCTCGACCGCGAAGTTTCGCGACAACGAAGACAAGGGCTATCAGCTTGCGGTTTGCACGGGGATGAAACCCTTTGCGGGCTGGCTTTATCCGGGTCTCGGCGTGATCGCCAAAGGCACGCCCGCGCCCAATACCGCGAAGCTTTTCATCCATTACCTGCTGACCGAGGAAGGCATCGGCGCGCAAAGCGTTGACGGCAAAGTCCCCTCGGACCCGCGCATCGGCCTGCCTGCCGATGAGGCCTCGGGGATCGGCGCGCATCTGGACGAGCTGATGGCCTGGAACAATGCCGAAGCCAGCGACGATCTGGATGCAAGGCAGGATTGGCAAGACATCTGGCGCACCAGCCTCACACGTTAACAAGCCCGGATCACTTGGGCAAAACAGGGAGACGACACGACAATGACCATCACCAAACTCATCCCGCTGGCGGTTCTGACGGCCGTCTTTTCGGGGCCGGTCCTCGCCGAGGAATTCGACCTTGATGCGCTGATCAAGGCCGCTCAGGCCGAGGAAGGCATCAATGTCGTCGACAGCACCGGCAAGATCGTCGACATGGCCGAAAGCTTTTCCAAGAAATACGGCGTCAAGGCCGTCGGCACGAAAAGCAAGGCGACCGCGCAGCTGGAAAGCGTCGTGCGCGAGGCCCAATCGGGCAATGTGCAGGGCGATGTCGTGATGATTTCGGATGTGCCCGCCGCGATGGGCCAGCTTCTGCCCGAGGGTTTCGCCTCTAGCTGGGTGCCACCGGATCTGGCGGGGGATATCGATCCCAAGGCGCAAAACCCGCTTTTGGTGGTCAGCAGCCCCAATGTGCTGACCTATAACACCACGCTTTACAAGGAATGTCCGATCAAGAACCTTTGGGATCTGACCGATCCCGAATGGAAGGGCAAGCTGGCGATGCAGGACCCGCTTGGCAAGCCCTCCTATACCGATTGGTTCAACCAGATGCGCAGCCATGCCGACGACAAGGTCGCGGCCGCCTATGAGGCGAAATACGGCAAAAAGCTGGAAACCGATGCGCCAAGCGCGACCGAGGCCTTCGTCACCGCGCTTGCGGCAAACGGCCCGCTGCTGACGGATTCGGATTCGGCCGCCGCCGATGCCGTTGCCGCCAATGGCCAGACCGAGCCCTTCGTCGGGCTGGTCAGCGCCGCCAAGTTTCGCGACAACGAAGACGGCAAGCTGACCCTTGGCCTGTGTAACGGCGTCGACCCGTTCATCGGCTTTTTGAACTCGACCGTCGGGCTGATCGTCAAAGGGACCAACAGCCCCAATGCCGCCAAATTGTTCATCCATTACGCCATGACCGGCGAAGGCATCGCGCCGCAGGGCGAGGATGGCAAGATCTCGTCGAACCGCACGGTGCAGCTGCCCGCAGACGAGCCCTCTGGGATCTCCAAGCATCTCGGCGAGGTGCTGGCCTATGACCCCTCGACCGGCATGGACGATTGGGACAGCCGGCAGGACTGGCAGGACATCTGGCGGCTGTCCTACTCGAAGTGATCCTCCTGCCGGGGCATTCCGCAGGGGATGTCCCGGCCTTTTTCAAGATTTCACCGCCCACCCTTGCACGGCTGTGCAATTTGGCCGAAGAAGCGGGCGAAGAGGAATTGCTGATGACGCTCACGAATGATGACATGGCCCGACGCGAGACCTTCCTGCGGGATCTGCTCGCGAGTGCAGGGGTCCTCGCCCTCGACGGATTCCGCCAGCAGGAGGGCCGGCCCGTCGGCATGAAGGGGCCGCAAGATTACCTGACCGAGACCGATGGCGCGGTCGAAGCGCATATCCGCGCCCGCCTGTCCGAGGCCTTCCCCGAGGACGGCTTTCTGGGCGAGGAAACCGGCGGCGCGCCGCGCGATCAGGTCTGGGTGGTCGATCCGATCGATGGCACCGCGAATTTCGCCCGCGCCATTCCCCATTTCTGCATCTCGATCGCTTTCGTGGCCGGGGGCGAGGTCCAGCTGGGCGGCATCGTGAACCCCGCCCTCGACGAGACCTATCTGGCGCGGCTGGGCGAGGGCGCGACCCGCAACGGTCGGCCGATCCATGTCTCGGAAACCACCGACATCACCGCGACCTCCTTCGAGATGGGCTGGTCGAACCGTCGCCCGCTGGCGAGCTATGTCGCGGCGCAAAGCGAATTGTTCGAAGCGGGCAGCAATGTGCGGCGCGGCGCCTCGGGGGCGCTGGGTCTGGCCTATGTCGCGGACGGGCGCAGCGACGGCTATGCCGAATTGCACATGAACCCTTGGGACTGCCTTGCCGGACTGCTTCTGGTACGCGAGGCGGGCGGCGTGACCGGCCCCTTCCTCTCCGCCGACGGGCTGGCGCAGGGCGGCTCCGTCCTTGCCGCGACCCCCGCCGTGGCCGACATCCTGTCGCGGGCAACCACCATTCCGCTGCTCGCAGGCCGCGACCTTCTGCCCGAAAGCCAATCCCGAGCCCAATCCCTGAGGATCGCATGAGCCCGCATTATGACCGCCCCTGGATCAGCCGTGTCTACGAAAACCTGCCCGATTTCGGCGTCGATCTTTATGTCGGGGGCCGCGAGGGGGCTTCGGATGTCGGTCTGCTGCGCGCCAACGGGATCAGCACGGTTTTGAACTGCGCGGTCAATCTTGATTTCAACTATGTCTCGCAAGATGATGAAATATCGCACGATTCAGGCGTGGGATACGGGCCGGCACAGATCCGCTACTACAAGCTGGGCATCGTCGACGGGCCGGGCAATCCCGATACGATGATGCTGGCGGGTTATTTCCAGCTCAAGGGCGCGCTCGAGCAGATCTTGCCCGACAAGCCCAGCTATCCGCTGCGCGAACGCGGCAATGTGCTGGTGAACTGCCGCGCCGGACGCTCGCGTTCGGTGGCGCTGGTCTCGTTGTTTTTGCACCTGCACCTGCCGCAGGAATTCCCGACTTTGGCCGATGCCATTGCCCATGTCCGCGTCAAGCGCGAGCTGCGGCCCGATGAATGGGACTCGACCCCAAAGCCGATGCTGATTGCCGCCGCCGAGCGCAGCGCGGCTTGGGCGCGGCTGATCGAGCCCGAGCATGACTGCGCAGAGGCGGCACTCGCGTGACCAAGATCGCCGTCATTGCCGACCCGCATGTCCATGATTGCAGCTGGCAGCCCGAAAATTCGGGCCTGACCGGAGCGATCCGCAGCTTTGCCGAGACCGCCGCCTCGACCCGCGTTTTCAACGAAAGCATTCCGGCCTTTCGCGCCGCGCTTGAGCGCGCGGTGGCCGAGGGCGCCAAGCTGGTGCTGCTGGTCGGCGATCTGACCGATGACGGGCAAGAGCCCAATATCCGCGCCGCGCTGAAAATTCTGGCGGATTACCGACAGCGCCACGGCCTGCGCGTGCTGGCGACGCCGGGCAATCACGATTTCTACGCGCTGGCCGGTCGCCCGCAGATCAAGACCTTCCTGACCGCGGATGGCGCGCCGGTGGTCGTGGATTCCGCCCATTCGCCCGATGCCGCGACTATCGGCACCGCCCCCGCGCTGAAGCTGATGGCCCACCTTGGTTATCGCCCAGAACCCTCTGATCTGCATTGGGAAACGCCCTTCGGAACAGATCCGGATTTCGCGGCTCGCTCCTATCTTGTCGCGAGCCCCGACGGGCAAAGCCGCGTGCAGATGATCGACAGCTCCTATCTGGTCGAACCCGTGGCGGGAATCTGGATTCTCGCGCTGGACGCCAATGTCTGCGCGCCGCGCAATGGGCTGGTCGATCCCGCCGATCCCAAGGCCTATCACGACCCGACCGATGGCGGTTGGGGCGCGGTCATGGCGCATCGCGCCCATCTGCTCGGCTGGATGGCCGATGTTGCCGCGCGCGCCAAGGCGCAGGGCAAGCAGCTGATTTCCTTTTCGCATTATCCGGTGCTCGACCCGCTTGGAGGCGCTTCGGCCGAGGAAGTCGCGATCTTTGGCGCCACCGGCCTTGCGCGCCGCGCCCCACCCGCAGCCGCGGCAAAGGCCTTCGCCGCGACCGGCGTGCCGCTGCATTTCTCGGGGCATCTTCATGTGAATGATTGCTCGCGCCATGACGGGCCGCAGCCCTTTTTCAACCTTGCGACGCCTTCGCCGGTGGGCTTTCCGCCCGCGATGAAGCTGATCGAAAGCGAGGGGCCGCGCCTGACCCTGCGCACGCTCGATCTGGCCGAAGTGCCGGACCATGATCTGGCCTATGCCGCCTATCAGGCCGAGGCGGCGCGGGCGGGGCGCGTGCCTCCTGCCGCCAGCCATGCGGAAAATCACGGCGCTTTCATGGATCACCATTTAAGCGCGGTGGTGCAGGACCGCTACATTCCGCGCGAATGGCCGCCAGAGATGGCTGCGTTTTTTGCGGGCGGGGATCTGCGCGATCTGGGCGCGCTGCTGGGCCGCCCCGAGGCGCTGCCGGATCTGTCGCTGACCCAGTTGGCCGAGGACTGGTACCGCTTGCGCAAGGCTGCCGATCTGGCGGCGGGCTATATTCCGGCCGAACGGTTGGCGCTTTATGACCGCATCACCCGCGATCTGCCGCACCCCGAAACATGCGCGGGCTTGGCCGCCCCCGTGACCCGCTTTTTGCGGATCATGCGCGCCTATCTCGACCGCCTGCCCAACCGCGATATCGCGATCGATCTGGACGCGATGACGGTGACGCGGATCTAGGGCCGCACCGTCTTGCGCCAGACGATCTGCACGGGCAGCGATTTTTCGCGCGGGACATCGGCCTCGTCGGCGTCTATGATCCCCGCGATGTAATCGATGATCTCGGTCAAGGGCTGGCGAAAAGTCGTGAGGTTGTAGCCGATCCAGCCCGCCTGCGGGATATCGTCGAACCCCACCACGCAAAGATCGTCGGGGATCGCCATCCGGAACTCTATCCGCGCCGCATCCATGAAACCGAAGGCCAGCAGATCGGTGGCGCAAAACACCCCGTCCGGCCGGTCCGAAGCCGCGAGCAGATGGCGCGCGGCCTCGGCGCCCGTGTCGTAGCCGGTCGGCCCGCTCCGACTGACGGTCACGCTCAGGCCGAACTCTGCGGCGGCCGCGAGAAAGGCACGTTCACGTGCGACGATGCTGGGCGTTCCGGCGGTCGAGCTGACCAGCGCCAGCCGCGAACATCCGGCGCGGCGCAGCATCAGGCAGGCTTCGCGCGCGGCACCTTCATTGTCCATGATCACGAATTGCGCGCCCTCGATCGGCTCGTTGCGGTTGATCAGGATGACGCGCTGGCCGTTCTCGATACAGGTCTCGATCAGCGAGGCGGGCGGTCCGCCGGAAATCACCACCGTCGCATCGGCGCGGTAATTCAGCGTCTGGCGCAAGGCCGCCGCGACATTCTCGGGCTGGCCCGCGGTATTGAGCACCATCACCACCTTGCCGATGGCCTGCAGGCGGCGGATCGCGGTCTCGACCAGCGCGGCCTGATAAGGGGTCTGCATTTCCGAGACGATCAGGCAGACGATGCCCGAGCGGTGCTGGATCAGTCCGCGCGCCAAATGGTTGACGTGATAGCCAAGCTTTTCCGCGGCCGCGAGCACCTTGGCGCGGGTCTCGGGCGAGACGCTGGCACCGTCGGTAAAGGTGCGCGACACCGCCGAGCGCGACACCCCCGCGAGTTCGGCCACCTTGTTCGCACTGACCGAGGCTTTTCTCGGCTTGCTTTTGTTTTTCGACACCGGCCCATCCGTCCCCAAGGTTTCACCCCTATCTTGCACAAAAACCGCGACAAGAAAAACATCCTTTCGGATGTGGTCCGGAGCGATTATTCCCTGCTATCGCTTAGATTTTCGACAGTTCCGTGACAAGAGACCGCAATAGCTCCGCAGGGAGATTGCCGCAGTCATACGAAATTCTTGCACTGCTGTGCAACAGCTGCCACGATGGATCCCAACCGGACGAAGTTGCCGGCGGGCAGGGGGTGTGGCGTGGCCTCGACAATTCAGCTTATCGACCTGCTCGGCGCGGTGGCGCTGCTGCTCTGGGGGCTTGATCTCATCAAGACCGGCGTGCTCGCGGCCTTTGGCACGCAGCTGCGGCAATGGCTGGCGCGGGGCACGCGCAACCGCGTCAGCGCCGCATTCTGGGGCTTCGTGGCGACGCTTGGACTGCAGTCGAGCACAGCGACCGCCGTGCTGATCGCCTCTTTCACCGCGCGCGATCTCGTGCGGCCGCGCATGGCGCAAGCGATGATGCTTGGCGCGAACCTCGGCACGGCGGTGGTGACGGTGGTCTTGTCGAGCGACCTGCATTGGCTCGGGAGCGCGCTGATCTTTCTGGGTGTTTGGCTCTCCAAGGGCGGCGGGGCCGAGAGGTCCCGCGCGATCGGGCGCGCCGTGTTGGGGCTGGGGTTGATGCTGCTGGCGCTTCAACTTCTCGGCGCGGTGACGGCGCCGCTGCGGGCCGCGCCCACGGTCGCGATGGTGCTTTCGGCGCTGGCCGATGCGCCGGTGATCGCGGCGATCGTGGCGGCTCTGCTGGCGATGCTCGGCTCGTCGAGCCTCGCGGTCGTGGTGTTGGTGATGATGCTCGCCGCGGCAGGCGTCGTCGGGCCGGAGCTCGCATTGACGCTGGTCGCCGGTGCCAATCTTGGCGGCGCGGTGCCGCCTTTTCTGGCGGTTCAGGGCGAGGGGATCGCCGCAAGGCGGCTCACGCTCGCCAATCTCGTGGTGCGGGCCAGCGGCGCGCTGGTCGTCGTGATCGCCGCGGACCCGCTGGCGCGCGCAGTTTCGCAGGTCGCGCAGGATCCGGCGAATTTCGTGGTCCTCGCGCATCTGTCGTTCAATCTGACGCTGTTGCTGGTCTTTCTTCCGGTTCTGGACGGGGTCGGCCAGCTGGCCGCGCGTCTGCTGCCGACCCCGCGGACCGAGGACCGCACCGCACAGAGCTATCTCGACGACAGCCTGCTCGGCATGCCGGAAATGGCGCTGGCGGTTGCCGCGCGCGAGGCGTTGCGGCTCGGCGATGTCACCGGCGCGATGCTCGGTCGGGCGCGCGATGTCCTGACCACCGGCGAGGAGGCCGCGATTGCGGCGATTGCGGGGCTGGAGCAGGAGGTGGACGGGCTTCACGAGGCGATCAAGCTTTATGTCGCCCGATTGAATCGAGGTGCGCTTACCGCGCAGGAGGAACGGCGGGCACAAGACATCATGTCCTATGCGATCAACCTCGAGCATGTCGGCGATACCGTCAATCGCGGCCTTGCGGGGATTGCGGCCAAAAGGGCGCGCAAAAACCTCAGCTTTTCGGATGAAGGGCTGGCCGAGCTGACGGAGTTTTTTGACCATACGCGCGAGAACCTCGAGCTGGCGCAGGCGATTTTCCTGTCGCGCGATCCGCTGCTCGCACGGCGTCTGATCGACCGGAAGCTCGGGAGCCGCAAACTCGAAGCGCAATCCGCCGCGCGCCATCTGGAGCGGGTGCGCGAGGGGCGGGCGCAGGCCATCGAAACCAGCGCGATTCATCTGGACCTGCTGCGCGATCTCAAACGGATCAACGCGCATCTCGCTTCGGTGGCCTATCCGATCATGGAGGAATTGGGCGAATTGCGCGAAACCCGCCTCTCCGAGCCCAGAGGCGTCGCGCGTCCCGCCTGAACCTGGCGCCGCGCGCGCCGCCAATTCACCGAGCGGCTTTGACATTCGGCGGGCCCTCATCCTAAGTCGGCATTCGGCCGGTAGGGACACCCCATCCCGACCTTTTCCCAACCTGCCGCAAGGCGGCGTCGCGATCCGGCGCCTTGCATTGTCCTGACCCCGAGGTGCGCCCGCATGGATCTTTTTGACAAAGCCGAGCCGCTTTCCGAGCAGCCGCTTGCGGCACGGATGCGCCCGCGCACGCTGGACGAGATTGTCGGCCAGCACGCCATTACCGCCGAAGGCTCGACGCTGCGGCGCCGGATCAAGGCAAAAGCCTTGGGCAGCATCATTCTCTACGGCCCGCCGGGTGTCGGCAAGACCTCGATTGCGCAGGCGGTCGGCGCGATGATCGGCAAGGAGTTCCGCCAGCTTCATGCCACGCGGGCCGGTGTCGCGGATCTGCGCAAACTGGCCGACGAGGCCCGCATGAAGCCCTTGCTCATCTTCGTCGACGAGGTTCACCGCTTTTCCGCCACGCAAGCCGACGACCTGCTGTCGATCTGCGAAAACGGGGTCGCCGATTTCATGGGGGCGACGACCGGCAACCCCTATCATACGCTGCCGCCGGCGCTGGTCTCGCGCTCGACCATCCTGAAGCTGGAACCCGTGGCCATCGCGGATATGGAGCAGCTGGTCCGGCGCGGCATCGCGCAGCTTGTCCGCGAAGGCGCGCCCGTCAGCATGTCGGATGCGCAGATCAAGACGCTGGCGGGCCGCTCGGGCGGGGATGTGCGCCGTGCGCTGACCACGCTTGAAGGGCTGGCCGTCGGGCGCGGTCCGAATGAGGTCGAGATCACCGACGCGATGATGGACGAGGCCTTTGCCGCCGCCCCGGTCAATCATGACAGATCGGGCGACGCCCATTACGACATCACCTCGGCCTTCGTGAAATCCATGCGCGGATCTGACCCCGACGGCACGCTTTACTGGCTGGCGCGCATGATCCATGCGGGCGAGGATCCGCGCTATATCGCGCGCCGGATCATGATCCATGCCTCGGAAGATGTGGGCCTTGCCGATAATAGCGCGCTGCAAACCGCCGTTGCCGCGCTGCATGCGGTCGAGAAAATCGGCTATCCCGAGGCCCAGATCATCCTTGCCCATGCGGCTTTGCATGTGGCGCGCGCGCCCAAATCGAACGCGGCCCATCGCGGGATCGCATTGGCGATGGGCTATGTCACCTCCGAGGCGCCGCTGAATGTGCCGCTTTATCTGCGCGACACCCATTACAAAGGCGCGGCAAAGCTGGGTCACGAGGGCTATCTTTTCCCCCATGACGATGCGCGCGGCTGGGTCGAGCAGGATTACACGCCGGGCATCCCGCGCGGCAGCTTTTACCAAAGCGACGGCCGCGGCGGCGCAACCTTCGAAAGCCGCTCGGATGATTTCTGGGAGCGGCTGCAGATGCGGCCGCAAGCCAAGACGAAATGGTGACGTGATCCATTCCGCGGGCCGTGGCCGCGGCGCGGAGCAGGCGCGCCACGCTCTGACGCGTCGAAATCCCTAAGTCTGCTCCGATGGAGCCCGCATGTCTGAATGCGCAGGCGGTGCCGCGCGATTCACCCCCGCATGGCTTTTGTCGTCATGTCGTCGCGCGACACGCAAGCGCAGGCCGTGGCAGAAAGAGGCTGATCGCCGCGCTTTCCGGCCAAAACGCTCCGGCCATCGTCCGAGACCCCTTGCCGCGACGCCCCGAGCGCTTCGCGCGCCCGAGCGGCGCATTCTCCGCTTGGACGACAATGCCATGAAACGCTCGGACAGGGACGCGATTTCCCGCCTCTTCGGGCTCTCGGCTCGTGGCGCGAAGCGCCCGCGCCTCTCGGCCGCGACTCCGGCAGAAACTCCCGCTTCCCCACCCGTGACCCGACTCCCCGTGACGAAAGCGAAATCCCCTCACAGACGAAACGCTTGACAGACGATCTTCCGAATGACGTAATAATGGGAGATATGCCATAATAGTGGAGGTTGCGTTGTCCTTTCCCCGATCCTTCTTCCTGGCTACGGCCGCATCTATGCTTATGGTGCCGCCGGCTTTGGCTGCCGGCGTCGTGAATGTCGCCATTGTGGGCGAGCCTGATACCCTTGATCCGGTTGTCTCGACCAAGGATGTCGTCAGCATTGTTACCCAACACGTTGTCGAGACGCTCTATACCTTTGATTCGCAATGGAATGTCGCGCCTCTTCTGGCCAAGGACATGCCTAGCATATCGCCGGATGGTCTGGTCTATGATATTCCGCTTCGGACGGATGTGACATTCCACGACGGTTCGGCGCTCGATCCCGAGGACGTGGTTTCCTCGTTGAACCGTTGGCTCAAGCTCGCCACGCGCGGCAAAGGCGCGGCGGACAAGATCGCGGAAATCAAGGCCGTCGGTCCGGATACCGTCCAGATCACGCTTTCCACGCCCTATGCGCCGCTCTTGTCGCTGCTGGCCTTCTCGAACTCCGCAGCGGCGATCTATCCGTCCGAGAACCAGGCGGACCAGCTGGAGAAAGTCGTCGGAACAGGCCCCTATCAGGTCGGCGAGCGGGTTCCGGATCAATATCTCCAACTCGTCCGGTTCGACGGTTTCAAACCGCGCGAAGAGCCGACAAACGGCGGTGCCGGAAAGCGCGGGCAGGTGCCCGACGAGATCCGCTTCATTCCCACTCCGGATCCCAACACGCGGGTCGAGGGCTTGCTTTCGGGCCAGTTCGACTTTGCCGACAGCCTGCCCGCCGAGTCTTTCGACCGCGTGTCGGCAAGCAGCACGGCGGAGCCGATGATGCTCGAAGGCTTTGGCTGGCCCGTCTTTGCCGTGAACCACAAAGAGGGATTGATGACCAATCCGGGCATCCGGCAGGCCGTGCAGATGGCTCTGCCGATGGACGACATGATGTTCGCGGCCTTCGGGGACGACAAGTTCTTCAAGACCGATGGTGCGATGTATCCCGAAGGCTGGCCGTGGCGGGTCGAGAACGGGATCGAGCTCTACAACGTGAACGATCCCGCCAAAGCGGCCGAGGCGCTGTCCGCGGCAGGCTATGACGGCACGCCGCTGCGCATTCTCACGTCGCGCCAGTACGAGTTCCACTACAAGATGGCCGAAGTCGCGAAAATGGCGCTGGAGGCGGCCGGCCTCAAGGTTCAGCTGGACGTTGTCGATTGGGCGACACTGGGAGAGCAGCGCAACAATCCCGCCCTGTGGGACATCTACATTTCGCATTCGCCTTTCCTGCCCGAGCCCGCCCTGACGGACATGTATTTCACGACATCCCGCCTCGGCTGGAGCGAGCCCGAAAAGGACAAGATCGCCGAGGCCTTTCTGGCCGAAACCGATCAGGCGAAACGCGTCGAGCTGTTCGGGCAGCTTCAGGGCGCCAATCTCGCGGATGTCGGCTTCATCAAGATCGGCAACTTCAATGCGGTTCTGGGCAAGTCGAAGGCTCTGAACGGGGTCGATCCGTCGCCTTGGCCGTATTTCTGGAATGCGTCGAAAGAGTGACCGCGTGATCGGGTAGGAGGCGTTCGTGTCCCGTTATATCCTCAAGCGTTTCGGCGGGCTGATCGTCGTTGTCCTGCTCGTCCTGACGATCTCTTTCGTGATCGTCAGGCTCGCGCCCGGTGACCCTGCCGCCTTGATGCTGGGGCCGGACGCGACGCCTGCCGATGCGGCGGCCTTGCGCGAACGCCTCGGCCTCGACCGCTCGATCGCCGAACAATATCTGGCCTATATGTCGCGCGCCCTTCGCGGCGATCTCGGCCAGTCGCTCTACTTCAGCCGTCCGGTCACCAGCGTCCTTGCCGAAAGGGCCGAGCCGACCGTGCTTTTGGCGCTGATGTCGTTGCTCATCGCGCTGGTGATCGCGCTGCCTATCGGCGTTTGGTCGGCCTATCGCCGCGGCTCGTTCTTCGATCAGGCGAGCATATCGACAGCGATGTTGGCAGCCTCGATCCCCTCGTTCTGGACCGGACTGATGTTCCAGCGCTATTTCGCCACCGAACTGGGGTGGTTTCCGGCAGCCGGATACGGCGGACCCGGCGCCACATTTGACGAGCGCATCTGGCATCTGCTGCTGCCCTCGATCGTGCTGGGGATTGTGAACTCGGCGCTGATCCTGCGGTTCACGCGGGCCTCGATGCTCGATGTTCTCGGCGAGGATTACATCCGCACCGCGCGCTCGAAAGGCATGGGCGAGAGGCGCGTTCTGCTCCGCCACGCGCTGAAGAATGCGGCAATCCCTGTCGTGACGGTCATCGGCCTGACCTTCGCGATGCTGGTCTCGGGGGCGGTGGTGACGGAGCGCGTCTTCAACATTCCCGGCATGGGGAATTTGGTCGTCAGCGCCGTCGAGCGCCGCGATTATCCCGTGATCCAGGGCACTCTGGTCGTTGTGGCCACGCTTTATATCCTGATCAACCTCGCAGTGGACCTGCTTTATCTGCTGATCGACAAGCGCGTGAGGTACTGAGAAATGGCAGCTTCCGGAACCCGCGTTTTCGAGAACCCCGGCCTGTGGCGGACGATGGCCCGTCGGCCGGCGGTCCTGATCGCGCTCGCCGTCTTTGTGCTGATCCTGCTGTCTGCGGTTTTCGCATCCCAGCTGGCTCCGGCGGATCCGGCGCGCATGTCGGTGCGGGCAAGGCTTATCCCCCCCGGCTCCGAACATCTGATGGGCACCGATGCCTTCGGGCGAGACGTCCTGTCGCGGATCCTGTTTGCGGGACGCGTCTCGCTCACCATCGGGGTCGGTGTCGCGGTTCTGGCCACAGCGGCAGGCATCGTTCTCGGCATGCTCGGCGGCTATTTCAGGGCATTGGACGCGCCGATATCGCGGCTGATCGACGCGATGATGGCCTTTCCCGACATTCTGCTCGCGATCTCGCTGGTCGCCATCTTCGGCGGCTCGGTCAGCAACGTCATCATCGCGCTTTCGATCGTCTATACGCCGCGGATCGCGCGGATCGTGCGGGCGGCGACCCTGGTAATCCGCGAGCTGCCCTTTGTCGAAGCGGCACGCGCCCTCGGCTCGTCCACCGTGACGATCATGCGCCAGCACATCCTGCGCAACATCGTGTCTCCCGTTGTCGTGCAGGCGACCTTCATCTTTGCCTATTCGATGCTGGCGGAGGCCGGACTTTCGTTCCTCGGCGTCGGGGTCAACCCCTCCGTCCCGACCTGGGGCACGATGATCAACGAGGGCCGGCAGACGCTCGACCAGGCGTTCTATCTCATTGTTTTTCCCGGATTGGCGATCTCTCTCGCCGTCCTCAGTCTTCAGATGATCGGCGACGGTTTGCGCGATGCTCTGGACCCCCGACTTGCCAAAGAGGCCTGATATGTCCCTGACGCTTAAAAACTTCCGCCCCGTCGGCTTCAACGATCCGGTCGACGTGATCCATATCGGGCCGGACGGCATGATCCGCGACGAGGCTGCCGAAGGCGCCGTGCCCGTCGATTGCGGCGGAGCCTATCTTTCGGCGGGCTGGAGCGACCTGCATGTCCACGTCTGGCACGGCGGCACCGACATTTCCGTGCGCGCTTCCGAAGCGGGGCGGGCAACGGGGGTGACATCGATGGCCGATGCCGGCTCGGCGGGCGAGGCCAATTTCCACGGGCTGCGGGAATATGTCATCGACCCCGCCGCCGAGACGGTGCGCGCATTCCTCAACATCGGTTCGATCGGGCTGGTTGCCTGCAACCGTGTTCCGGAATTGATCGACATGCGCTCGATCGACATCGACCGCACCCTTGCGGTGATCGAGGCCAACCGTGACGTGATCTGCGGGATCAAGGTGCGCGCCAGCGGTGTCATCGTCGGCAGCTGGGGCATCACGCCCGCAAAGATCGCCAAACGCATCGCCGAGATGTGTGAGCTGCCGCTGATGGTCCACGTCGGAGAGCCGCCGCCGCTGATCGACGAGGTTTTCGATATCCTGACGCCCGGCGATATCGTGACCCATTGCTTCAACGGCAAGCGGGCGGGCTCGATCAGGGACACACCGGCTTTGTGGGCACAGGCGCGGCAGCTGTCGGACAGCGGCGTCAGGATGGATATCGGACATGGTGCCGCCTCCTTCGATTTCGACGTCGCCCGTCGCGCGATCTCGGAAGGGTTCAAGCCGTGGTCGATTTCGACCGACCTCCACCTGCGCAATATCGCGGGCCCCGTGCATGATCTGGCGACCACCGCCTCCAAGCTTCTGGCGGTCGGTCTGGGGCTCGAGGATGCGGTGACCGCGATCACGACCAACCCCCGCAGCATTATCGGGCTCGGCGGCCCCGACGGGATGGCGGCGGGGCGGCGGGCGGATTTTACCGTCTTCGATCTCGCCGACTGCGACATGATCGCGACCGACAGCGACGGCGGCGTGCTGCGTCTCGAAAAGGTGCTCGAACCGCGCATGACGATCATTGGCGCCGATGTGCAGGCGGCCGCGCGGCGGATCGGGGCGCCCAGATGAGCGCGCCGCGCATCCTGAGCGTCGAGAGCCTGCGCGTCGGTTTCGGATCCGGCGCGCGGTCGATCACTGCTCTGCGGGATGTCAGCTTCAGCATCGAACGCGGCAAGACGCTTGCTCTGGTGGGCGAAAGCGGATCGGGAAAATCGGTCACCTCCCTGTCGATTTTGGGGCTTCTGCCCAAGGGAGGCCGGATACTGGGCGGCCGGATCAACTATCGCAACCGCGACGGCTCCGTCAGCGATCTGGCGGACCTTCGCGCGTCGGGAATGCGCAGGATCCGCGGCAGCGAGATCTCGATGATCTTTCAGGAGCCGATGTCGTCGATGAACCCGCTGTTCACGATCGGCGACCAGATCGGCGAGATGCTGTTGCTGCATAGCAATCTCGATAGCCGCGCCAGACGTGCCCGCGTGATCGAGATGCTTGAAATGGTCGAGATCCCGGGGGCCTCGAGCCGCGTCGACGCCTATCCCCACGAGCTGTCGGGCGGCATGCGCCAGCGCGTGATGATCGCGATGGCTTTGGTCTGCGCCCCGCAACTCCTCATCGCGGACGAGCCGACGACTGCGCTCGACGTGACGGTTCAGGCCCAGATCCTCGACCTCATGCGCCGCCTTCAGCGCGAGCTCGGAATGTCGATCCTGTTCATCACGCATGATATGGGCGTGGTTGCCGAGATGGCCGACGAGGTTGCCGTCATGTATGCGGGCGGGGTCGTCGAACAGGCCGATGTGGACCGCATGTTCGACCACACCGGCCATCCCTATACACAGGGCTTGCTGGCATCGATCCCGCGTCCGGACCGGACGGCAGGCGAGCGGCTCCGCGCCATTCCCGGCAGCGTTCCGCCGCTTTACGCGATCCCGTCGGGATGCGCGTTCCGGCCGCGCTGCCCGCTGGCGATAGGGCCGTGCTCGGGCCCCGTGCCGCTCGCGCCGATGCATCCGCGCCAACTCGTAGCATGCCTGCGCGCGGGAGAACCCGCCTTCACAACGGAAGGGACGGTCCATGTTTGACCAAGACGGAACTCCCCTTGTCCGCATCCGCTCGCTGAGCAAGCGCTTCGACAGCCCGCGCGGCACGGTTCACGCCGTCGAGTCGATCGATCTCGACATCGCCCGTGGTTCGATCGTGGGACTGGTCGGCGAAAGCGGTTCGGGAAAGACCACGCTCGGACGGACCGTCCTGCGCCTGATCGAGCCGACCTCGGGGGAAATCCTCTTTGACGGGAAGGATATCACCGCGATCCCGCAGCGCGAACTGACCGCGATGCGGCGCCGCATGCAGATCGTGTTTCAGGACCCCGTGTCCTCGTTGAACCCCCGTCTGAAGGTCGGGGAAATCATCGCGGAGGGTCTGGTCGCCCATCGGGTCGGCAATGCGGCCGAGCGGCGCGACCGCGTCGCCGCGCTGCTGGAAGAGGTCGGCCTCTCGGCCGATTGCATCAGCCGGTTCCCGCACGAGTTTTCGGGCGGACAAAGGCAGCGCATCGGCATCGCGCGTGCGCTGGCACTCGATCCCGAATTCATCGTCGCCGACGAATCCGTTTCGGCGCTCGATGTGTCGGTTCAGGCGCAGATCCTGAACCTGCTGCTGGATCTGCGGGAGGGACGCGGCCTGACCATGCTCTTCATCGCGCATGATCTGTCGGTCGTCGACTACCTGTGCGATCAGGTTGCGGTCATGTATCTTGGCCGGATCGTCGAAAGCGGGCCTGCGCAGGTCGTGCACCGCGCGCCCGCCCATCCCTATACCAAGGCGCTGCTGTCGGCCGTGCCGGTCCCCGATCCCCATGCTGCACGCAAGCGCGAGATCCTCGCGGGGCAGATTCCCAGCCCGCTCTCCCCTCCGTCGGGCTGCGTGTTCAGAACGCGCTGCCCCAAAGCCACCCAGGAATGCGCTGCTGCCCTTCCTCCGGCAGTAGCGCTTGGCGCGGGCCATGTCGCCCATTGCATCCATATCGAAGGAAACGGCCGATGATGCGACCGGAACTTGAACCGACTGGTCACGACAGCACCGTCAACCCGAACACCTCGCCCGAAGACAAGCTGGCAGCAGCGGCAATCGCGCTGCCCGACCATCCGCCAAAGCCGATCGGCGCTTTCGTCAACGTCCGGCTCCACCGCGAGCTGGCCTATGTCTCCGGTCAGGGGCCAATCGAATTCGACGGGTCGCTCAAATGCGGGAAAGTGGGAGATGACGTCACCGCCGAAGTCGCGCGCGAGCACGCGCGGCTGGTCGGTTTGAACATTCTTGCCGCTCTGCGCGCCGAACTCGGCTCTCTCGATCGCGTCAAGTCGGTGGTCAAACTGTTGGGCCTCGTGAACGCGACGCCGGAATTTCTCCGGCACCCGTTCGTCATCGACGGCGCGTCGGATCTGATGGCGGAAGTATTCGGGAGCGCAGGCCAACACGCGCGTTCGGCCTTCGGGGTTGCCTCGCTGCCGAACAACATCACGGTCGAGATCGAGGCGATTTTCGAGATCAGGCCAAGCTGATGCGGCTAGTGCCCGACGGCATTCTCGACCTCGAGCGCGGCGGCCTGAACGGCAGCGGCCAGTTCGTCGCCGCGCATCTCGACCTGGCGATCCGCCGTCACGATCGAGATCGTGGCGATGCAGACCCCTTTCGCATCGCGGATCGGCGCCGCGATACAGGCGACCGAAAATTCCGACGCGTTCAATTGAACCGCGAGCCTTGCGGCGAAATCCGCCGCTGCCTGATCCGAAAGAACCTTGGGATCGGTCTCGGCCAGCCCAGTGCGGGAAGGTTGTGCAAGCCGTGCAAAGCGCGCGATGCGCTCCGGCTCGGAAAGATGGCCCAACAGCAGCCTGCCGGATGCGGTCCAGTTCAGCGGGACGCGGGTTCCCACCTCGGACGAGATGCGGAAATGCCCCTCGCCGCCGGCCATTGCCACGACCAGCATCATGTCGTCGTCGTTGGTGCAGATCTGGACCGTCTCGCCGGTTTGCCGTGCAAGCTTCCCCATCACCTGTTCCGCAAGGGCAATCGCATCGACATGGCCGCGGTAGACCATGCCGTAACGCATGAGGCGCGGGCCGAGCCAAACGACATTGCCCTCGCGCCGGCTCAGCATGTCGCGCTCGACCAGTTCGTCGACCAGCCGATAGATCGTCGAGGCAGGCGCTCCCGCGGACTTCGCCAATTCATACACCGTCATCGGCACCTGCTTGTCGGCCAGAATGTCCAGCATCTGCAGTGTTCTGTCGATTCCGCTGGTTCTCTTGCGCAGTTGCCCTTCGGTCATGCCTACCTCTTAATGTCAGTCATTCCACAATAAAGGAACACGACCCCATGTCAACGTCAAACCCGGCGCAGTTCTCGATCACCGGATCCCAGACCGGACATAACGAGGATATCCGCCAGCGGCTAGGTCTGAGGCCCATCATCAACGTATCCGGCACGATGACCGCGCTCGGTGCGTCGATCATGCAGAAAGACGCGATCGCCGCCATGGCCGAGATCGCGCCCGAATGGATCGAGATGGATGCCCTTCAGGCGCGAAGCGCCGAGACGATCGCGCGCCTGACAGGAAGCGAATCCGGCTTCGTCACGGCATGCTGCGCGGCGGGCATCAGCCTGACGGTTGCGGCCACGATCACCGGCGACGATCTGCTCGCGGTGGAGCGCCTGCCCGACGACACGGGAGGGCGCCCGAACGAGGTCATTCTCCAGATGGGGCATGACGTGAACTATGGCGCGCCGATCGGCCAGTCCGTCCGGCTTGCGGGGGGCAAGGTCGTCCATGCGGGGACCGTGAGCTCGGTCCAGCCCTATCATGTCGAGAACGCGATTACCGAACGGACGGCAGCGGCGCTCTACGTCGTCAGCCACCACACCGTGCAATACGGCATGCTGCCCCTGACCGAATTCGCGCGCATCTGCCACGCGCACGACATTCCGGTGATTGTGGATGCCGCATCGGAATACGACCTCCGCCGCTTCCTGAGCGAGGGGGCAGACATCGTGGTTTATTCGGGCCACAAATTCCTGTCCGGCCCGACGAGCGGCATCGTCGCCGGCCGCAGGGACCTCGTTCGCGCGGCCTATCTGCAAAACCGCGGCATCGGGCGCGCCATGAAGGTCGGCAAAGAGACCATTGCCGGCGTGATCGCAGCGCTCGAAGCATGGGAGCGGCGCGACGGCGACGCGGTCCGCGCGAGAGAGCGGGCAGCTTTGCAATTGTGGTCGGATGCTCTTGCCGGTCTGCCCGGCATTCAGGCACAGATCGTTCCCGACCCTACGGACAATCCCCTTGACCGGCTGGAAATCCGCGTCGGCACCGGCAGCGGCCATACGGCGGAAGGGCTCGCGAAGATTCTGGCGGCAAACGATCCGCCGATTATCGTTCGCGGGCATGAGGCGAGCCGCGGGCATTTCTATCTCGACCCCTGCAACCTCCATGACGGTGAGGCCGAGATCGTCGCCAATGCGCTCAATGCCGTGCTGCGCGGACAGGCTGGGTGACGGCTCGGGGCGGCCCTTCCCATCCAGAGGGACCGGCCCGCACCATCCCTGATCAAGGCCGGATTCCCGCGCCCGATGCTTTCCCGAAACCGCTCCGTTCCGGTGCAGTCAAAGGGAAGGCATCGGCCCGCCAACCACCTCCGGCGCCGGGAAAGGCCGCGTTTGCGGCCATTCCCCTTGCTCCCTCGATGGCAGGTTCACGGGCGTTTCGCTCCACTCCGAAACCGCGCGGGGTGAAAGCCCCAGCTCCCCGCGCTCAATCGGCCTTCGAGCGGCCATAGAGCGCATCGAAAGCCGCGAAAAGCTTGGTCTGGTAGGCTGCGCGGATCTCGAAACAATCGGTGAGATGGACGTCGCTTTCGGCGGGGACATAGCACCACGCGGCAAGGCCCTGATGCGCGGGATCGCCCGCCGTATCGCGGATATCGAAAAAGCCGTGTCCCGCCGCGCGCGCCTTTTGCGCCAGAATCTCGTTGGCCATCCGGTTGATGCCGGCATGGGCCGCAACCGTCAGACCGGCATTCGCGAGCACATCGGCCAGCGCCTGACGCTCGCCTTCGTCGGTCATCCGCGCGGTGAGGCGGCGATAGGCATAGGTCACCAGCTGGGTCTCGTTGCGCAGGGTCGAGGGGTTGAGCCCCTTGAAAACCAGCTTGCGGCCCGGCAACACCTGTCCGGCCATCGCGACATAGGCCTCGTAGACGGCCGAGAGGTCGGCCTCGGGCGAGGCGGTCGAACCGGCGACATATTTGCGGTAGTAATAGCCGACCTCGGCATCGACCTGCCCATAGGCGAGGCAGATGAAATCCGGTGCCTTTTCAGTGACATCGCGCATGAATTTCTTGTAGGCGAAACGGGATTTCTCGCCCGCCGCGAAGCCCTTGGCCGAGGCCGCGACATAATCGAAAGCCGTGATTTTCGGCGAGCTTGGCGTCAGCACCCCCGACCAACCCATCATGTTGCTTTTCTTGAAATATCGGGAATGGGAATCGCCGAAGCAGAAAATTTCCATGGAACAATCGCCTGTCATGACCAAAACGCGCCGCAATATGCATCATTAGTCTCGGCATCGGGGCAGGGCAATGCGCTCCGCTTTCCGGCGCCGCTCTTTGTGCGCGAAAAAGAAACGGCACCCTAGGTTAACCCCGTCCCCGTGCCCGCTCTGTCGGGCCGTCACGGCCAAGCGATCCCTCGCCCCGACGCCCGTCACCCGCGATCGACGCCATCGGCGCCGGAAAAGGCTCTGCATCGGGCGGGAAAGGGATAACCGGCCCTCCGTACGCGGTGCTGCCGCTGGAGGACCGGGGATGGCTCGGGCGGGTGCCGCCTTAAGCAGTCCGAGGCCAGTTTAGCACGGATTTGCACAAATTGCGCAAAGGAATGCACAGCTGCGCCGGTTCGGCCAAAGGCCGCTACATCATCAGGCGCAGATGTCCCGCGACAGCCCCACCATCCGCCGTGCCCTCGACGGCCGTCGCCACATCCAGAAGTTTTACCAACAGCTCGACCCGCGTCGTCACGCCCAGTTTGTGATAGGCGCGTTTGCGGTGGGTCTTGATGGTCTCGAGCCCGATATGGAGGCTCTCGGCGATATCCTTTTCGCTCTCGCCCGCAATGAGCTGCATGACGACATCGCTTTCGCGCGGCGACAGATCCGCGCCGCCGATCCGGCCGAGGGCGCGTTGCAGCGGGGTTTGCGGCGTCTCGAGCGCGCGGGCGCGTTTTTGCCAATAGCGGCCGCAGATCGCGAAAAGCGAGCTCTGGATCGGGGCCACAGCCGCCAGATCCGCCGCGCTGAAGCCGCGGTTGCCGGTGCGGTAAAGCGCGACCTGAACCGTATCGCGATCCGATACGCGCAAGGCGATGTCGAGCTCCTTGAGGCGCTTCGGCCAGCCCGCGGTCACATAACCCACCTCTTCGCCCTGATCGAGTTCGAGCATCTCGGCCCCGCCCGAGGGCCGCGCCAGCGCCGGATGGCGGGCCATGTTCTCCATCAGATAGAAGCCGCTCTGGATCTTGTGGCGGTGCATCTGGAAGAAGGGGCTGTGGCGGTAGGTGTGTTTGGCATAAGAGGCCAGCACTTCGGAGGCGAGCTGCTCGGGCTGGGAGGTCGAGGCGACCTCGATCAGCGCATTG
Source organism: Paracoccus cavernae (assembly GCF_042430175.1). NCBI lineage: Bacteria > Pseudomonadati > Pseudomonadota > Alphaproteobacteria > Rhodobacterales > Paracoccaceae > Paracoccus > Paracoccus cavernae. The sequence goes on from NZ_JBHMDZ010000047.1 coordinate 100,964, forward strand.
TCGTGATAAAGCGAGATCATCGCGAGATCGAACGAGATCAGCTCCTGCAGGATCGCGGTGAGCTGGCGGTCGAAATCGGGCTGGTCGGCGGCAAGGATCAACCGCGAGAGCGCCTCGTCCGGACGGCGCGGCACACGCGGCAGCAGGCTGGCGGGGCCGTATGCGGTGGGGCCGGATGGAGAAGTGGCAGGCAGGGCAGGGGCGGGCGCGGAAGTCACGAGGATCTGCGCGGCTGCGGATCGGGGCAGGCCCGCCGGTCCCGGGTTCGCTCCAAGCTCCGGCCCGTTGTTCGGCCCCATATGCGGCGCCTTGGTGGCGGGGGTGAGATGATGGGGGCGGCGATGGGGCCGGCCGGTCTCGTCAAAGGAGGACATTGCGCGCTACCTTGCCGCCCGATGGTCACGATGAAACATCGGGACAAACACCAAATTGGCGCCAGTCCGTCAATATCAATCGCGGCGTGACCTTGCGCTTAGGGGCTCAATTCGGGCGTGTCGGCGGTCATATCCGCGCGATTTCCCCGCGGCACCCGCAAGAAAATGAGGCCACGTCCCCCTGCGGGAGGATATTTGCCGCAAAACGAATCTGGTAAGCGGCTTGATCTCTGATTTTCCCCCGGGAGGAAGATATGCAAGTCAAAACCCTTCTCGCCTCGGCGCTGCTCGTTGCGGGCACTGCGGCACAGGCCCAAGAGGCGCTCAACGTCGCCACCAATATCGCCAACGTCCCCTTCGAATTCCAGGACGGCAGCGGCACGCTGATGGGCTTCGAGGTCGACATCATGCGCCGCATCGGCGAAGAGCTGGGCCGTCCGGTCGAGTTTCAGGAAATGCCCTTCCAGAGCCTCTTTGCCGCCGTGCAGTCGACGCGCTCGAATGTCGCCATCGGCTCGATCACCATCACGCCCGCGCGTCTGGAATCGGTCAGCTTCAGCCAGCCGATCTTCGACGCCGACCAGTGCCTGACCGTCGCCGCAAACGGCGGGATCGAAGGTCTCGAGGGGCTGGAAGGCAAGACGCTGGCCGTCATCACCGGCACCACCGGCGAGATCTGGGCGAGCGAGCAGGAAAGCACGCTGAAATTCGCCTCGATCAGCCGCTATGACGGCAATCAGGATCCGATGATGGATATCGCGACCGGCCGCATCGACGGTTTCGTCCATGATTGCCCGATCGACGCCTATTACATCAAGGACAAGCCGCAGTTCAAAATCGTCGCTACCATTCCGACGAACGAGCAATTCGGCCTGATGCTGCCCAAGGACAGCGCGCTGGTCGAAGAGGTCAACGGCGTCGTCACCAAGCTGAAGGAAAGCGGCGAGATGGCCGCGCTGCACGAAAAATGGTTCGGCATGGCGCCGGCCGCGGATTCGAGCACCGTCAAGGTTCTGCCGGTTCCGGCGCTCTGATCCTTTTCGCCTGAACCACTTCGTCCGGCCCGCCGCTTGACCGGGCCGGACTCCGATTACCGAGGGCTGCATGGACCTGATCACGACATTCTTCAACATCGACGTTCTGAGGCAGGCCGCGCCGCTTTTGCTGCAGGGCTTCTGGCTGACCATCCTTCTCGGGGCGACCTCTCTGGTCATCTCGCTGGCTTTGGGGCTGTTGCTCGTCCTCATGCGGCTTTATGCGCCCAAGCCCCTGCGCCTGCTCGCTGTGGCCTATATCGACATTTTCCGCGCGCTGCCTTTGCTGGTGCTGCTGATCCTCGTCTATTACGCGCTGCCTTTCGTGGGCATCCGCCTGTCCTCCTTCTGGGCCGCGACCGCAGCGCTCTCGCTGGTGGCCTCCGCCTATATGGCCGAGACCTTCCGCGCCGGTATCGAGGCCGTGCCGAAGGGCCAGTTCGAGGCCGCCCAAACCCTCGGCTTCAGCTGGCCGCGCATGATGGCCGACATCATTTTGCCGCAGGCGATGCGCCTTGTGGTGCCGCCGACCACCGGCGTCTCGATCGGGCTGATCAAGGATACCGCGCTCGCCTCGGTCGTCGCGATGCCCGATCTTCTGAAACAGGCGACCCAGACGCAGGCCTTCTACGCCAATCCCTCGCCGCTGGTCGGCGCGGCCCTGCTGTATCTGGCGCTTTTGCTGCCGATGGTGCGCCTCGTGAGCATTCTCGAAGCCCGCCAGAAGCGCAAACGCTGATGTCCGCGACAGACCAGACCGGAGTTCCCATGAGCCAGATTTCCGCCAAAGACGCATCCGCCGCATCGGGTCAGGACCCGATCATCACCATGCGCAATGTCGAAAAACATTACGGCAATTTCCACGCGCTTCGCGACATCAACCTCGATGTAGCGCGGGGCGAGGTCATCGCGATCATCGGGCCCTCCGGCTCGGGGAAATCGACGCTGATCCGCTGCATCAACCACCTCGAAACCATCTCCTCCGGCACGATCACCGTCGACGGCGTCACCGTCAAAGAAGGCAAGAACCTTGCCCTCGTGCGGGCCGAAGTCGGCATGGTTTTCCAGCAGTTCAACCTCTTCCCGCATATGAGCGTGCTGCGCAATGTCGCGATCGCGCCGATGCGGGTGCGCGGGATCTCCAAAGCCGAGGCCGAGACCCGCGCCCGCCAGCTTCTCGACCGCGTCGGCCTGTCGGCCCATGTCGACAAATATCCCGACCAGCTTTCGGGCGGCCAGCAGCAGCGCGTCGCGATTGCCCGCGCGCTGGCGATGGAGCCGCTGGTCCTGCTTTTCGACGAGCCGACCTCGGCGCTTGATCCCGAAATGGTGGGCGAGGTGCTCGACGTCATGCAAAGTCTGGCCGCCAGTGGCGTGACCATGCTCGTCGTGACCCACGAGATGGGCTTTGCCCGCCGCGTCGCCGACCGCGTCGTCTTTATGGAGGCCGGCCGGATCATCGAACAAAACGCCCCCGAGGCCCTGTTCGACACGCCGCAAACCGAACGCGCGCAAGCCTTCCTCAGCGCGATCCAACACGGCGCCTGACGCCGGCGCGTCAGGCCAAACTCCGCTCCGCCTTCAGAAAGTCTTCCGATGATTGATACCGATGTCCAAGCCCGCCCCGCGGTGCGCGCGCTGTCCAGCTCGCTGATCCGCGAGGTCGCCAATGCCGCGATGGGCAAGGCCGATGTGCTGCCCTTCTGGTTCGGCGAATCCGACCAGCCCACCCCCGAATTCATCCGTCAGGCCGCCTCCGATGCGATGATGGCGGGCGAGACCTTCTATTCGCAAAACCTCGGCCGCCCCTATCTGCGTCAGGCGATCTCGGATTATCTGAGCGCGCTGCACGGCCGCACCATCGCCCCCGAACGCATCGCCGCCACCGGATCGGGCATGAGCGGGCTACAGATCGCGAACCAGCTGGTCCTGTCGCCGGGCGACCGCGTGGTTGCGGTGACGCCGCTTTGGCCCAACATCTCCGAGGTTCCGCTGATCCTCGGCGCCAAAGTCGACCGCGTATCCTTGTCCATCGTCGACGGACGCTGGACGCTGGATGTCGCGCGCCTGCTCGAGGCGCTCACGCCCGATACGCGCATGGTCATCATCAATTCGCCCAACAATCCGACGGGCTGGATGATCGACGACGAAAGCATCAAGGAAATCCTCGCCCATTGCCGCAAATACGGCATCTGGGTGCTGGCCGACGAGGTTTACGAGCGTCTGGCCTATGATCCCGCGGTGGCCTCGGCGCCCTCGTTCATGCGCCATTATCAGGATGGCGACCGCGTGATTTCGGTCAACAGCTTCTCGAAAGCATGGTCGATGACCGGCTGGCGCATCGGCTGGATGGTGATCCCCGAGGCGCTGGCGCAGGATGCGACCAAGCTGGTCGAATACAACTTTTCCTGCATTTTCGAGCCGACCCAACGCGCCGCAACCAAAGCGATCCGCGAGGGCGAGGCCGAGGTCGCCGCCATGCGCGCCAAACTGGGCCGCACCCGCAAACTGCTGGTCGAGGGGCTCTCGGCCATGAACCGCGTCAGCGTCCCCGATGCGGGCGGGGCGATGTATGCCTTCCTCAAGGTCGAGGGCTATGACGACTCGCTCGATCTGGCGCAGCGCCTCGTGCGCGAAACCGGCCTCGGGCTGGCGCCGGGCCGTGCTTTCGGTCCCGAGGGCGAAGGCTGGCTGCGCTGGTGCCATGCCACCTCCGAAGAAAAGATCGCGGACGGCCTGACCCGACTTCAGGATTTCCTGCGCAAATGACGCCAAGGGCCGGAGGAAACTCCGGCCCTGTTTCTTTGCCCCAATCTTCGGCGCGGCACTGCCTGTTTTTCGGGCACAGCGCAAAAGCGGGGCAAATTTCGCGCGGATTCTTTGACGCGGCACGGGTTTGGGCAGAGCAAGGCGGCAGAACTCGGGACAAAGGGCGCGAGCATGCGGATCCGCGAAGCGACAGAAGCCGATATGGCGGCGATCACGGCGATCTACAACGATGCCGTCGCCCATACGACCGCGATCTGGAACGAGACCGAAGCCAGTCTGGCCAATCGTCTGGCATGGCGGGCGGAGCGTCTGCGCGCGGGCTATCCGGTTCTGGTTGCGGTGGCGGGAGAGGCGGCGGGCGACGGAACAGGACCGGACGGGGCAGGGATCGGCGATGGCGCGGTGCTCGGCTATGCCTCTTTCGGCGATTGGCGCGCCTTTGACGGCTATCGCCACACCGTCGAGCATTCGGTCTATATCCGCGCCGATCAACGCGGCGGCGGCATCGGCCGCGCCTTGATGGAGGCCCTGATCGCGCGGGCGCGCCACCTCGGCAAACATGTCATGATAGCGGGGATCGAAGCGGGCAATGCACCTTCGATCCGACTTCACGAAAAGCTGGGATTCCGGCAGGTCGGATATCTGCCCGAAGTCGGCACGAAATTCGGCCGCTGGCTCGATCTGGCCTTCCTGCAGTTGACGCTTGAGGAGACGGATGGCGGGCAGGGCTGAGCACCGCCGCATCTTCTCAGGCGGCAGCAGCACGAGCGGCCCGCTCTGCGGGAGCATCCCGACACGCGGCGAAAGCACAGCGCTTTGAGGCGAATTGCCGGCGGCCTTCCGGCAATGCAGGGATATCTGCGCCGCCGAGATGATGGCGCTCGCCGAGAAGGGACGGCTGCCCAACGCGGTGGAGTGACTTCGGGCAAAGCTGGGTGATCTGCACGCCCGAAGAAAGCCGTTCCGCCGAACGGATCAAGCCGAACCCTATCGCCGCCATCAGCCCGACGACATCGGCAATTGCCGGGACCGAACGGATCTATGGTGATCAAAATCAATCTTTTGCGGCAAATACCGTCCGGAAAATCGAGCAGTCACCCACCAATCGGGCAATCGCCATCGGACGGGCCCAGAAACATAATATAATGCGAATTATGTAATAAAAAACTCATTCCGTGTCCCGCGCTCCGGATTGTCGGCAGCGCGCAAAAGTGCGCGGATCGCGGCGAGATGGTCGTGCATCGCCTGACGGGCGGCTTGCGGATCGCCTGCGGCGATGGCCTCGACGATGGCCAGATGCAGCGCGCTTTGCTCGGTCGCATATTCCAGACGCCGCGCCTTGCGGAAGACCGCGTCGTGATGCCTTTGCCAGCGCGCGCGACCGCGCATCGTCACCAGATGCGCGTAAATGCCTGACAAAAGCGCATTGCCGCTCGCGCGCGCGATTGCCTTGTGGAACGCGTCGTCGTGCTTTTCGTAGTCGCGCCAATCGGCGGCGGTACCGGTCGCGCGGGCAAGCTGGCGCATCGCCTTGATCGCGGCCCCGTCGGCGGCCAACGCGGCCGCGGCGGCAAGCGCGGGCTCGAAGATCAGACGCGCCTCGATCAGATCATGGGGCGAGGCGATTTCGAGCAGTTGTTGCAGCGGCACAGGCGCCGCCAAAGTCCCGCCCGAGGGCGCGGATCCCAGAAAGGTGCCCTTGCCCTGATGACGCCAGATCAGCCCCTCGGAGGCCAGCGCCGACAAAGCGCGGCGCAGCGTCTCGCGGCTACAGCCCAGCTCGGCGGCAAGCCGGCGCTCGGGCGGGAGCGCCTCTTGCGGCGACCAGCGGCCGGCGGCGATCAGATCGCGCAGACGCGCCGTGACCACCGGCGCTGCGCCTCTTGGGGGAAGGACCGACATTTCCAGACCAATTTGCAGACCAATCATGCTATCTCGTAAGGGATCGCAACGAAAACACAAGCAATGTTCGAGCAAAGGAGACGGCCGATGATCAAGGCCCTGACCAACCGGATTGACCCGTTTCTGGCGCTGATGATCGGTGCCGTGGTGCTGGCGACGCTGATGCCGGCCACCGGCAAGGCGGGCGACGCCGCGCAGGGTCTGGGGACGGCGGCGGTCGCCATGCTGTTCTTCCTGCATGGGGCGGCGCTTTCGCCGCGCACCATTCTGGACGGGCTCAAGCAATGGCAGCTCCATCTTTTCATTCTCGGCACGACTTTCGTGATCTTTCCGCTGATCGTCATGCCACTGCGGCTGGTGCCCGAGAGCATCCTGCCCGCCGATCTCGCGACGGGGTTTCTCTACCTCGGCGTGCTGCCCTCGGCGGTCTCCTCCTCCATCGCCTTTACCGCGATGGCGCGGGGCAATGTCCCGGCTGCGGTCTGCAATTCGGCGGGCTCGAACGTCTTCGGCCTGCTGCTCACCCCGCTTCTGATGAGCCTTTTGTTCGGCGGCGCGGTCAGCGGCGCGATGGATCTGGGCCAGACGCTGCGCGATGTCTGCCTGCAATTGCTGCTGCCCTTCGGCCTCGGCCAGTTGGCGCATCGCCTGATCGGGCCCTGGTTGCAGGCGCATGGCAAATGGCTGTCGAACTATGACCAATGGGTCATCGTCCTGATCATCTATGCCGCCTTCTCGCAATCGGTCGAGGCCGGTCTGTGGCAGGTCCTGCCGTTGAGCGGGCTGATCCTCGCGGGCGCGCTGTGTCTGGTCATCCTGCTGGTCGTCATCGCCTTCACCACCCGCGGCTCGCGCGCCTTGGGCCTCTCGCGCGAGGATGAGATCGCGGCGGTCTTTTGCGGCTCGAAGAAGAGCCTCGCTTCGGGGCTGCCGCTCGCGCAGGTGCTTTTCGCGGGGGCCACGGGTTTCGGGATGATCGTGCTGCCGATCATGCTTTACAACCAGATCCAGATCATGGTCGGCGCGGTTCTGGCGCGCCGCTATGCCGCTCGGGATGCGGGTCGCGATCCGAACCGCGAAACCGGACCGCAAAGCGGCACGGAATCGGCGCAAGCACCCGAGGGCGCGGCCTAATCCGACAGGGCAACAGCGCGGGCGCGGCGGGCCGGAATCCCCGCGCCCGCACTGCCCGCTTTATGCACAACCTGCCCAAAATTCAGGCATAACGGCAGCCGCGGCGGACCCTGCCCCGTAGCGTGGCGAATTGCCGCAGAGCGCCACCAAGGCCGCTCTTGTTGCGGCTTTGGTCGGGGTCTATGCGCAAAGCCGCCCGCCTTCGGGCAGTTCCGGCGCATCCTGCGATCCGCCACCCCCTTCCGCGAGATTGCCCCGGCCATCATGCCCGCCCTCACTTCATTTCCGAAACTGCTTGAACGGCTTGGTTTCGACCGCCCCAAACTGATCCAGGGGCTGCAAGTCTCGGGCGCAGCCTTTGTCGCCCTTTTGCTCGCCTGGGCCCTGCGCTTCGAGCATCCGCAATGGGCCGCGATCACGGTTTTCGTGACGCTGCAACCGACGCGCGGCCAGATCATCGAGAAATCCTCCTACCGCTTTATCGGCACGATCATCGGCTCGACCTTCGGCGCGCTGGTCGCCTGGTTCGGCGGCGGCCATATCGGCTTCGAGCTGTTTGCCCTCGCGCTTTGGGCCAGCCTCATGGTTTTCATCGGCTCGCTGCAACGCTCCTACCGCTCTTACGGGACGGTGCTTGCGGGCTATTCGGCGATCATCGTGATCGTGCTCAGCCCCTTCAACCCCGACACCGTGCGCGCGGTCGCAATGGACCGCATCCTCACCGTGCTGATCGGGGCGATGACCGGCGTGATCTGGGCCTATCTGTCGCGCATGAACCGCGGCGACAACGAGATCCAGCTCAAGATGCGCCGTCTGAGCGCCGATATCCTGCAACAGGCAGGCATGGCGCAGGGCGGGACCAACCGGCGCGACCAAGCCGCTTTCGCGCGCCTCGTGACCGCCGCCTCGCTCCTGCAAAACGAGCTCGAAACCCTCTCGGCCAATGGGCGCCGCATCCGCGCGGGCCATGTCGAGCCGCTCCTGCCCGCGCTGGTGAACCTGCTTTTCGCCGCCGAGCAGCATCCGCCCTCGCCCGCCCTGGCCCAAGGTCTGAGCGATCTGGCCGCGCGTCTGCACGGGCAGAACGACTTCGCGGGCATGGCCTCGGGGCTGCGCAAGCTGATCGCCCAGACCGAAGATCCCGTCCTCGAAGAGGCGCTGGTCTCGCTTCAGGCGGCGATCACCAATCTCGGGCAGGAGCAGGGCAGCCTGCGCATCACCCGCAAGGAGCGCCGCCGCTATGCGCTCGACTGGCGCGGCGCGACCGAGGGCGGTCTGCGGATCTTCCTCGTTCTCGGCCTTTTGTCGATCGGCTGGATCGTGACCGGCAATCCGGTGTTCCAATATCCGCTGGTCAGCGCCGCGATCGGCATGGCGCTGGCGACCACCGGCGTCACGCCCACGCGCAAGATGCTGGATGTCGTCAAAGGCCAGTTTGCCGCCGCCGCCGTCGCCATTGCGACCGAGATGCTGCTCTGGCCCGTCTTCTCCAGCCCCGAGGGCCAGCTTTTGTCGCTGCTTCCGGCACTGGCGAGCTTTGCCTTCATCCGCTCGCACCGCCGCATGTCGCTCTCTGCACCCGATTATGCGATCACGCTGTTCTTGCTGCTCAGCCCCAGCTACACGACCTATCAGGAGGGGATTTTCCCGGTCTGGAAGGGCCTGATGGCCGCCTCGGGCGGCGCTTTGGGCTATCTCGCATTCGTCTTCGTCTTCCCGACCGACGCCCGCGCGCGGCGCAAATCCCTGTGGTCGATGATCAAGCGCGACCTGCAGGAAATCGCCCGCATGCGCCGTCTCACCCTCGCGCAGGAAGAATGGCGGCTCAGTTTCTGCGCGCGTTTCCTCAAGATCGCCTATTGGGCCTCGCTCGAAGGCGGGCGCTATGAGAAAGCGGCCGTGACCATGCACAAGGGCTTCGTGACGATGCATCTGGCCGAGGTGGTTTTCCTGCTCAAGCGGCTCGACCAGCGCGCCGATCTCGCGCCCTCGATCCGGCGCGCGGTCCATGCCTGCCTGAACCGCATCGCCGCGACCAGCAAGGATTCCGACCGTTTCCTGCGCACCTTCACCATGCTCGCGCATCGTCTGGCCGAGGCCGGTCTGACCGCCGAGGCCGCGCTGATCGACGCAATGGCCGCCGAACTGACCGAGCTGCGGCGCATCCGCAAAGCCTGAGGCAGCAACGCAAGCCCCGCGCCTGCCCCACCACCGACCTGCGCCTGACCCGCGCGCGCATCGCGACGCACAGGACCCGATCCCGCCGGATCGGGTCCTGAATGCGGCAAAATCCGTTCACGTTTTCATCATCATCGCCGGAAATCGCGCCGGAAACCCGAAGATTCACGCCATCTTCATCTTTGCGACGAAAGATAAGCGCCGCGGCCTGCCGATCAGTGCTTGGGCTTTCGCGCGCGCAGGACTAGGGTGGGGTCAGCACTTGGACGGAAATTGATGAGCTCGACAAAAACGCGATACCGTAGTCCGCTGATTACCGATGTTTCGGCAGCCCGTTGGCTGTTGCTGCTGATCCTGATCGCCTCGGTCTATTTCTTCCACAGTTTCCTTGTACCCGTGCTTGCCGCGACCGTGATGGCGGTGGCCAGCTGGTCGATCCGCCAGCGTCTGGTCCACGGGCTGGGCCTCGGCAAAACCCTCAGCGCGGCGGCAATGATCCTGACGATCCTTTGCGTGATCGTCGTGCCCATGAGCATCGCGCTTTTCTATGCCGTCGAAGAGGTGCGGGCCTGGCTTTACTGGGCGCTCGAGGTCAATGTCACCGGCGCGCCGACCCCAGGCTGGATGCTGCGCATCCCCCAGATCGGCGATTGGCTCGACGAGCAATGGCAGACCTTCATCGGCCAGCCCGGCGCGATCGGACATCTGACACAGGCCGTCAGCGGCTCGAACATCGCCAGTTTCTACCGCGGCGTGGTCACGGCGGGCGCCATGACCGCCCATATGGCGCTGACGACCCTGTTCACGCTGATCACGCTTTTCGTGCTCTACCGCGACGGCGAAAAAATCGTCGAGCAGATCGACCGCGTCGGCCAGCGCATCCTGCCCGAGCGCTGGAACCGGCTTTCGCGCGTCGTGCCCGCGACCATCAGCTCGACCCTGACCGGGATGACGCTGATCGCGCTTGGCGAAGGCGTCATTCTGGGCATGGCCTATTGGATCGCGGGCGTGCCCTCGCCGGTCGCCTTCGGGGTCATCACCGGCTTCATGGCGCTGGTGCCGGGCGGCGCGCCTTTGTCCTTCACGCTGATCTCGATCTATCTCGTGGCGAGCGGCTCGACGGTTGCGGGGATCGGGCTGTTCCTCTGGGGCGCGATCGAGCTTTTCGTCGTCGACAAAACCATCCGCCCGATGCTGGTTGGCGGGCCGGTGAAGCTGCCGTTCCTGCCGACCTTCTTCGGACTGATCGGCGGCGTGAAAACCATGGGCATTCTGGGGCTTTTTGTCGGCCCCGTGCTGATGGCGCTTCTGGTCTCGATCTGGCGCGAATGGCAGCGCGAGATCGAAACCCATCCCCGCGACACCGAAATCCCGCCCGACCCCACAGAGCTTGAACCACCGCTGCCGCCTCCTGCGGACGTCGCGGTCCGGCCGCCGGGGCTTTAACCCCGCTTCCGCGCCAGAACCCGTGCGGTCTGGCCCCGTTTCGCGGACCGGCCGCACCGGCGCAACAAGGCACACCGAGACAGCTGCCGCTTATGGCCGTTTTCCCCCGACTGCGCCATAATGGCTCAACTCGGAATTGAACTGCCCAGCCGGACCGTCCGCAACCGGCCAGCCAACCACCAGCCCATCACCCACCGGAGACCGCCATGACCCCGACACCCCAGCCCCTCGAGACCCGGATCGCGCAGGCCCATGGCCGCGAAAAGGCCGATCTCGTGCTCAAGGGCGGACGGGTGTTCGATCTCGTGACCGGCATCCTGCTCGAAGGTGATGTCGCGATCTGCGGCGACCGCATCGTCGGCACCTGCGCCAGCTACGAAGGCAAGCGCGAGATCGACGTGAGCGGGCTCATCCTCGTGCCGGGCTTCATCGACACCCATCTCCATGTCGAAAGCAGCCTCGTCACCCCGCATGAATTCGACCGCTGCGTCACGCCGCGCGGCGTCACCACCGCAATTTGCGACCCCCACGAGCTGGCCAATGTCATCGGCACCGACGGGATCCGCTGGTTCCAGAACGCCTCGGAGCATCTGCTGATGGACCTGCGCGTGCAGCTGTCCTCCTGCGTGCCCTCGACCGATATGGAAACCTCGGGCGCGAGGATCGAGGCGGGCGACCTCAAGCCGCTGATGGGCCATCCCTCGGGAATCGGGCTGGCGGAGTTCATGAATTATCCCGGCGTCATCCATTGCGACCCGCCGGTCTTGGACAAACTCGCGCTCTTTGCCGGCCGCCATATCGACGGGCACTGCCCGCAGGTGAGCGGGCTTGACCTCAACGCCTATATCGCCGCCGGCATCCGCACGGAACACGAGGCGACGACCGCCGAAGAGGCGCTGGAAAAGCTGCGCAAAGGCATGCGCGTCCTGATCCGCGAGGGCTCGGTCTCCAAGGATCTCGACGCGCTGCAACCCTGTCTCAACGATGCGACCAGCGCCTATATGTGTCTGTGCACCGACGACCGGAATCCGCTCGACATCGCCGAGCACGGCCATCTCGACTATATGATCCGCCGCCTGATCGCGCTGGGAACGAGCCCGCTGGCCGCCTACCGCGCCGCCTCGCTTTCGGCGGCCGAGGCTTTCGGGCTCAAGGATCGCGGGCTGATCGCGCCGGGCCTGCGCGCCGATATCGTGGCGATCGACAGCCTCGAGGGTTGCCATGCGCAGCTGGTTCTGGCCGGCGGGCGCGAGGTCACCGAGGCCGCCTTTGCCCTGCGCGCACCGCAACACGAGATCGGCCGCCGCTCGGTCAAGGCGCCAGCGGTCACCGCCGCCGATTTCCGCACCACCAGCAACGACAGCCGCACCGACGTCATCGGCATCCTCGAAGGCAAGATCATCACCGAGCATCTGCACGAAGACATCGCGATCGTCTCGGGCGACAAGGCCCCTGATCCCGCGCGCGACCTGATGCGCATCACCGTGGTCGAGCGGCACGGCAAGAACGGCAATATCGCCAACGGCTTCGTGCGCGGCTTCGGGATGGAGGCCGGCGCGATCGCCTCGACCGTGTGCCACGACCACCACAACATCATCGCCGTCGGCGCGGATTACGCCGATATGGCGGTCGCCGTTAACCGGCTGAGCGCGCTTGAGGGCGGCTTTGTCGTGGTGCGCGACGGCACCATTCTGGCCGAGATCGCGCTGCCGGTCGCGGGCCTCATGAGCCTCGAGCCCTACGAGGCCGTGCGCGACCACATGGTCGCCCTGCGCGGCGCGGCGCGCAGCCTCGGGATCGGCATCGAAGAGCCGTTCCTGCAGCTCGGCTTTCTCGCATTGCCGGTGATCCCCGCCCTGAAGATCACCGATCGCGGCATGGTCGACGTCCGCAAATTCGAGATTATCGCAGGCTGAGGCAACGCCCTCGCCCGTTCCCGAACCCGCCCCGATCAGGGCGGGTTTTTTAATGCCTGATGGCGCCCATTGCCCAAAGCAGCGCCTATCCGCCCAAAGCGCCGATTAATCCTATATGCCTATGCCAACTGCTGGTTGGGAACGCTATATTCGCCTTGTCATCCAGGCCCGTTCACCTCTATTGCGTGAAGCAATAAGAAACACTCGAGGCCATGATGAGCTTTAAGACCCATCTTTCCCGCACCGGCACTCACGAGGAGAACCTCAAAAAGCGCTTCGGTCGCGCGGCCTACTACGACGGCACGGAAATCTTTGAAACTCCGCTTTACTGCATGGGCTTCACCAATCGCTGCGGCTCCAATCTTTTGGCGGATTACCTGCGGGCGACGCCCTATTTCGGAGGCTTCCACGAACAGCTGAATTTCGACAGCGTCGTGAAAAGCAGCGAGCAGTGGGGAACGACGTCGCTCTCGGAATATATGGTTTCGGCAGGCAAAACCTTTGGAGCCGACCGGACGAGCTATGGTTTCAAAGCTTCTGCCGACCAGCTTATGATGCTCCAGCGTTTCGGCATCGCGGGCATGTATCGCGGCGGCATGAAGGTCATCCACATCACGCGCGAAGACCTGATCGGTCAGGCGATTTCCTATCAGATCGCGCTGCAAACTCGGAAATGGACCAGCAATCAGGCCGGTGTAGGCGATGATGTCGTGGTCCAGTTCGACGCGCGCCAGCTCACGGCCATTATCGACGCGATTCAGGCCGACAACAGCAGCATCGCGATGTTCGCCGCGGCGTTCGGATATCCCTATCTTCATGTTTCTTATGAGAACCTTGTCGAAGACCCCCGCGCCGTCCTCGACACGATTGCCGCCTTCGCCGGAGAAGACGGCAGCTCCTGGCCTGTCCGCTCTCCCTCGATCCAGAAGCAGTCATCGGCGCTCAACGACGAATTCCGCGCGCGTTACTACGATTACTTGCGCCGCGACATTCTCTGAGAGCCAGACGGGCCGTATCTGCGCAAGATGCGGCCCATCAACATAGAGTCGCCCCGACATGATGCAGCCGCATCTGCCCGTCGGTTCGGGACCCGCCCCCCTGCTGCGCCCCGCCCTTTTTCGGGCAGCGCTGGCGCGCTGCTTTGCAAGGATGGGCGGGCAAAGGCCGAAGCCAAATCGCGGCCAATTCCTATATGCCGTATATGATCTTTTAATTGGTCTTTTTGACCATTCTTACTTCGGAATTATTCCGCTTAGCGGGAACGAATTTCGAAATTTTCCCTATAGATTTCGAATCGCCTATGTTTAACAGAAGCTTTCATAGGCACAGCATGGCCTATGGCCACTCCGATCAACCGGACACTTTCCGGCATAGGGATTAATACATTTTGCGCACCACCCCAATTCGACAGGCTCGTCAATCCAGCCCGCAAAGACATTCTTCCAGTGCAATGATCGGATCACGGATATGAGCATGTCCCACCGCCTGCGCGCCGTCTTCCACCGCTATGCCACGACCCATGCCAAAACCTCTTCGGGACCGCACCGGATTGGCGAAGAAGGGCAACCGATCGGCTTTGTCGACCGCGCCGAATTCGCACAGGGCCGCGTCCGCATTCAAGGCTGGGCCCATGCCAAAGAGATCACGCTGACCCTGCCCGGGCTGAAAATCACCACCCAGCCCCAGCTCCTGCGCGAGGATGTCCAGCGCGCGACCGGCCTACCCGCGGCCTGCGGCTTCGAGCTGGTCTTGCCCGCATCGTGGCAGGGCCTCTGCGACAACCCCTCCCCGCGCCTGTCGGTGCTGCGCGAAACCGGAGAGCGGCTTGCGCTGGATGTTCCCGGCATGGCCTCGCGGCGCGAGCACCTGCGCCTGAAGCGGCGCTTTCTGGCCGCGCTTTTGCGCTCGACGCCCGCGATCTTGTGGTGGCGGCTGACGCGCTCGGGCAAGGCGCGCGCGACCGTCAAGAACACGCTCGGCTTTGTCGATCCGGTCGTGGTCGACCAGCCGCTCGATCCGCGCATTCTCGACAGCGCCAAGCCCAAGGACCTGCCCTGCCCGAGCGACATCACCGTTGTCCTGCCGGTCTATAATGCGTTCGAACTGCTGACCGAGGCGCTCGACCGCCTGTTGCGCACCACCGAAACCGACGTGCGGCTGATCCTGATCGAGGATTGCTCGACCGATCCGCGCATCCGCCCTTTCCTGCGCGATTTCGCGCGCACGCATCAGGGCCAGGGCCGCATCACCGCAATCGACGTGATCGAGAATGCCGTCAATCTCGGCTTTATCGGCAGCGTCAACGCCGGTTTCGCCATGGCGCTCGAACAGGGCAGCAAGCGCGAGGCCGCGGGGCCGATCCTTCTGCTCAACTCGGATGCTTTCCTGCCCGACAACTGGGTCGGCCGGCTATGCGCGCCTTTGACCAGCGATCCCGAGATCGCCTCGAGCACGCCGATGTCGAGCGATGCCGAGATTTTCAACGTGCCCCAGATCTGCCGCCCGTCGGAATTCGCGCCCGGTCAGGGTGATGCGATCGACGCGGTTGCGGCACGGTTCAATCTCGGCTCCGATTGGGTCGAAGTGCCGACCGGCGTCGGTTTCTGCATGGCGATCGCGCGCGACTGGCTCAAGAAAGTCCCGCAATTCGACACGGTTTTCGGCAAGGGCTATGGCGAAGAGGTCGACTGGTGCCAAAGCGTGCGCGCTTTGGGCGGCCGGCATGTGGCGGTGCAGAACCTCTTTGTCGAGCATCGCGGCGGATCGAGCTTCGGCTCGGCGGAAAAGCAGGCACGCATCCTGCAAAACGGCGAGATCGTGACGCGGCGCTATCCCGCCTTCGACACCGACGTCCAGAACTTTATCGCGCGCGACCCGCTGGCGACCAGCCGTCTGGCGCTGGGTCTCGCCTGGGCGGGCAGCCTGCGCGCGCAAGACCCCGACCGCCCGATGGTGCCCGTCTATCTGTCCCATTCGCTCGGCGGCGGGGCCGATCACTATCTCGAACAAAAGATCGCGCAAGAGCTTTCGCCCGAGGCCGCAGGAGCGGCAGTCGTGCTGCGTATCGGCGGCGCGCGGCGCTGGCGGATCGAGCTGATCTCGCCCATGGGCCGCACCACCGGCAGCACCGACAATTTCGCGATTGTCGCGGCCTTGCTCGATATCCTGCCCGAGCGCCGGTTGATCTATTCCTGCGGCGTGGGCGACCGCGCCCCGCATGAATTGCCGCGCCTGATGGCCAGCATGCACCGCGCCCAGGACGTTTTGGACGTTCTTTTCCACGACTTCCTGCCGATCTCGCCCTCCTACACGCTGCTCGATTCCGACGGGGTCTATCGCGGCGTGCCGGTGGCCGGACGTATCGATCCCGCGCATCGCTTCGTGACCGGCAAAGGCGTGCAGATCCCTCTGAGCGTCTGGCAGGAGGCCTGGCATGTCCTTGCCGCCAAGGCGGACCATCTGACGGTCTTCTCCGAAGACAGCCGCACCATTGTCGCGACCGTCTGGCCCGATCTCGCGCCGCGCATCCGCGTGATCGCCCATTCGATCATCGAGCCTGTCGCCGCCCTTCCCGCACCGGCAGAGGGCGCACCGCCGGTGATCGGCGTTCTGGGCAGCATCGGCCAGCCCAAAGGCGCGGCGGTCGTGGCCGAGATCGCGCGGCGCATCACCGCCCCCGCCAATGCTGGCGCGGCGGACAAACGGGCACAAGCCCCGCGTCCGGGCCTCGTGCTGATCGGGCGGATCGATCCGAAATACGCCCTGCCGCCCGAAATCACCGTCACCGGCCCCTACCGGCCGCGCGACATCGGCGATCTGGCGACCCATTACGGGGTCACCCATTGGCTGATCCCCTCGGTCTGGCCCGAGACGTTCTCCTATACGACCCACGAGGCGATCGCGACCGGCCTGCCGGTTCTGGCCTTCGATCTGGGCGCACAGGGCACGGCCGTGCAATCCGCGCCGCAAGGGGTCGCGGTCCCGCTCGGTCCCGATCCCGCCGGCAATATTCTGGCCCATTTTGCGGCCGCCGGTGAAACCAATACCAATATGCGCCCGTCCGAGGCGCTGCAGACGGCACAGCAATCGTCCAAACCCATGCTGTCGCCTACGGAGTGAACGACAATGGTTATGGTAAGTTACAAAGGCTTGGCGGAGCGCGGCGTGGAGGTTCTGCCGCGCGGCGGCGGCACCGAATTCTCGATGCCGCAGCATACGGTGCTGGAGGCGCCCTCCAGCCTGAAATGGACGGTTTACGAGAATTCGATCGAGCTCGGGGCGTTCTCCTATCAGGTCTCGGGCTTTTGCGCCGCGGCTCGGATCGGATCGGGCGCTATTGCTCGTTCGGCGAGGATGTCCAGATCGGGCGGCAGAACCATCCGATGACCTGGGCCTCGACTTCGCCCGCCTTCTATCTGCGCGACAGGATCTTCACGCTGGGGCATAAATTCCCCGGCGCCGAGGGCTATCACAGCGCGGCCTTCACCTTCGAGAACGGCCCCCCGACCCGCGAGCAGGTCACCACGATCGGCAATGACGTCTGGATCGGCCATGGCGCGATCGTGCGTGCAGGCGTCACGGTCGGCGACGGCGCGATCATCGGCGCGGGCGCGGTCGTGACCAAGAACGTCCCGCCCTATGCCATCGTTGCGGGCAATCCCGCCGTGATCCGCCGCATGCGCCTGCCGCCCGGCATCATCGCGCGCATGCTGCATCTGCGCTGGTGGCGGTTCGCGACATGGCAGCTCGCCCATCTCGACCCCTCGACCCCGACCGAGTTTCTCAACGGCGTGGCGCAGATGGTCGATGTGGAGCCCTTCACCCCCGCCACCGTCGATCTGCGCGAGGAACGCGTCTAAACGCGACCCTCCGCGAAACCATCCGTTCTGGCGGGAACCCGCCCCCAGAACACGCCGCCGCCCGCGTCGCGCGATTGCGGGCGGCCTCTTTCCCGCCGCACGGCCCTGCCCTTGGTCAGGAGAGACGGCGGCAACGGGCAGAAAATCGACGCCCCACCCCCATCAGCGCTTGCGGCCTGCCCGCCTTCGCGCGAAATCTGCGCAGCAAACCCTTCGGGACCGGCCGCGCCCGATCTGCCCCGCCCCGACCCGCTTTCTGCCGCGAAGGATCTTCACCCATGTCGAACGATACCCCGAAAACCCGTCTCGCCACGCGGCTCGGCTTCATCATCGCGGGTTTCGCCATGGCCTGTTGGGCGCCCCTCGTGCCGATCGCCAAGGCCAATGTCGGCGTCGATGATGCGGGATTCGGGCTTTTGCTGCTCTGCCTCGGCGCGGGCTCTCTGGTGGCGATGCCCGCGACCGGCTGGCTGGCCTCGCGCCACGGCAGCAGGCCCCTGATCGTTGCGGGCGCTTTGGGTCTGGTGGTGCTTTTGCCCATGCTCGCCTTGGCCGGAAGCGCGGTTGCGCTGGCGGTGGCGCTGGCCTTTTTCGGCGCGGCGCTCGGGCTTTTGGATGTCGCGATCAATATCCATGCCGTCGAGGTCGAGCGCGACGCCACCCGCCCGCTGATGTCGGGCTTCCACGCCATGTTCAGCATCGGAGGCTTTGCCGGAGCGGCAGGCATGACGCTTTTGCTCTCGCTCGGGATGGCTCCGGCCTGGGCTGCGGGCTGCGGGAGTCTGCTGTCGCTCTTGATGCTCGTCCTCGCCGCACCCCATCTTCTGCGTGCCAAAGCCGGAGAGCCCGTGCCCTTTTCATGGCCGCGCGGCACCGTGCTTTTGATCGCGGTCCTCGCGGGGATCACCTTCCTCGTCGAGGGGGCGGTGCTCGATTGGGGCGCGCTTTTGATCGTCGCGCGCGATCTGCTCGGCGCGGAGCAAAGCGGGATCGGCTATATGCTTTTCGCGGGGGCGATGACCATCGGCAGGCTCAGCGGCGATCGGGTCGTCCTGCGCGTCGGCAGCACGAGAATCCTGATTGCCGGCGGGATTCTGGCGGCCTTCGGCATCCTTTTGACGCTTGGCGCGCCCCTCACCGGCCTTGCGCTGGCGGGTTTCGTGCTGATCGGGCTTGGTGCCTCGAATATCGTGCCGGTGCTGTTCAGCGCGGCGGGACGCCAAAGCGTCATGCCGCCCGCACTTGCCATCGCCGCGGTCACGACCGTGGGCTATGCGGGCATCCTGCTCGGCCCCGCGCTTTTGGGATTTGTCGCCCAGATCGCGAGCCTGCCCGCCGCATTCGTCCTGCTGGCCGCGCTGATCTGCATCATCCCGCTTGCAGGCCCCGCCGTAACGCGCCCGCGCCGCTAGGCGGGCAGGATGAGGGGCCGGTCGGGACCGGCCCCCAGAGGCCCCGCAATTCCACGAGATGGAACCCTCTCCGGAATTCTCGGACAGGGACTTTTTGCGTATCAGTTTCCGCTTGCATTTCCCCTCAATTCCCCGCGAAATATCGCCGAAATCAATGCTTAACCAAGGCGTTTCGATCCATAATATGGACCCGGAACGCCGCCACAGGCCAAGCCGCATCAGGAGGACATCATGCCGCTTCGTGACCGCCGGAACCCGCAGGGGTCTGACGTCCCGGGCACAGGATGCAGCATGCGCGCAAAGGTCGGCCCGGGCGAAGGCCGCCACCCCGCCCCGAGGCCAAAGAATTCCGCATTCCAAGGGAGAAAAACATGAGCAAAGTCGTCATCGTCACCGGCGGGTGCCGCGGCATCGGTCTGGCCGCCACCGAGATTTTCCTCGAGCAGGGCTGGCGCGTGGTCATGGTTGACCGCGACACGGCAGAGCTTCACGCCGTCGCCTCGAAACTCGCCAATGTCCTGCCGGTCGAGGCCGATATCTCGGTCCCCGCCGATGTCGAGCGCATGGTCGCCGAGGCCGTTGCGGGTTTCGGCCGCGTCGATGCTTTGGTCAACAACGCGGGCGTCGCGCATTTCGCCCGCGCAGGCCGCACGAGCTACGAGGAATGGCGCGAAGTCATGGCCACCAACCTCGACGGGGTTTTCCTGTGCACGCAGGCCGCGACCGCCGAGCTGGCAAAAACCAAGGGCGCGATCGTCAATATCGCCTCCATCTCGGGGCTGCGCGCCTCGACGCTGCGGGTGGCCTACGGCACCTCCAAAGCCGCCGTCATCCATCTGACCAAGCAATTCGCGGCCGAACTGGGCGAACAGGGCATCCGCGTCAACTGCGTGGCGCCGGGTCCGGTGCGCACCAAGCTGGCGATGGCGGTCCATGCGCCGGAAATCATCTCGGCCTATTACGACGCGATCCCGCTGAACCGCTATGGCGAGGCGCGCGAGATTGCCGAGGCGATCGTTTTCCTGTGCTCGGAAAAAGCCAGCTTCATTTCGGGCCAGACTTTGGCCGCGGATGGCGGCTTCGATGCGACCGGCGTCGGCCTTCCGGCTTTGCGCCGCGAGAATGATCCGGCCTAATCGGGTTCGGAGCCGCAAACTTCGGGGGCCGCAGCCTGATGCGGCCCTCCTCGCGGGCGGATCAAAGACGGGCTTGCCTCCGGCGCGCGGCCAAGCGACAACCGTTTCATGATGCGTATCTGGTTGAAGTCCCTCACCCAATCCACGCTCGATGCCCGGCTGCGTGTCGGCGCGGATCTCGAGACCCGCATCATCGAGCGCCCCGGCTGCTGGATGAAAGAGGCCGAGCTTCAGGCGCTTTCGAAGGATCTGCGGCGCGTGGCCGAAGCGACCCTGCCCCGCGAAGCGCTGAGCTACGGCGTTTTTGCCGCCGACCGCTCGCGGATGTCGGACAGCATCATCACGCTGGTTTACCGCCGCAAGGACCGCCACCCGATCGCTTTCAACGCGCTGGCGGTGATGGATGTGCCGCTGAACGGCCAGATCCAGCAGGTCGTCCATCTCGGCCTCGTGCTGGTCAATCCCGAGGCTCGCAGCAAGGGCCTGTCCTGGGTGCTTTACGGGCTGACCTGTCTGGTGATTTTCCTGCGCAACCAGCTGCGGCCCTTCTGGATTTCCAATGTGACGCAGGTGCCCGCCGTGGTGGGTCTCGTCTCCGAGGGCTTCTCGGGTGTCTATCCCGCGCCCGACGGACCGCAATCGCCCCGTTTCGACCAGCTGCAACTGGCGCGCGCGATCATGGAGGAGCACCGCCATGTCTTCGGCGTGGGCAAGGATGCAGGCTTCGACGAGCCGCATTTCATCATCACCAACGCCTATACCGGCGGCTCGGACGGGCTGAAGAAAACCTATGCCGAGGCCGCGAAACACCGCGATGAAAAGTATAATACCTTTTGTGAACAGTCGCTTGATTATGATCGCGGCGACGACTTCCTGCAACTGGGCCAGATGGATCTGGCGACGGCGCGCAAATATCTGACCGGCGCGGTGCCCCGCGAATCCCTGCGCCATCTGCTGGTCTCGGGCGCGCTGGTCGGGCTTCAGGGTCTGATCCTGCCGCTGGTCTACTGGCTCGATTCCAGCCGCCAATGGGGAGGGCTCCGGCCTTGGAAATGACCACCGATCACGGCGCGCAAGCCGCCGCCACCTCCACCGGCCCCGCCTTCATCTATGGCGAGCTGACCACCCGCAATCTGGGATTTATCACGCAGGACCAGCAAGAGCGCCTGCGCGCGGCACGGGTCTTTGTCTGCGGCACCGGCGGCATGGGCGGGGCCTCGGTCCAGGCGCTGATCCGCATGGGGATCGGGCATCTGACCCTGGCCGATCTTGATGTTTTCGAGGTTTCGAACCTCAACCGCCAGCTCTTTGCCAATCTGTCGACCGTGGGCCGGCACAAGGCGCAGGCCACGCGCGATGCCTGTCTGGCGATCAACCCACAAGCCGAGATCGAGGTTTTCGACGCCGATTGGGCCGAACATGCCGACCGGCTGATCGGCGCGGCCGATGTGGTGGTGAACGGCACCGACGATCTTGCGGCCTCGCTGATCCTTTACCGACGCGCGCGCGCTTTGGGCAAAACCGTCATCGACGCCTATGCCGCGCCGCTGCCCTCGATCTATGTCACGCGCCCCGGCCGCCCGATGCCCGAGGAGCGTCTGGCCTATCCGACGCTCGCGACCGCCCCGGAGGCGCTCACGCCCGACCAGCGCGCCGAGGCGTTCCTGCGCGAGGCGGAATATGTGATGCTCCATTCCTCCTCGCGCCATCACATCGATCTGGCTCTGGCCGGAGAGGTCGCGGCCGGCAAACGCTCGCGCATGTCCTTCGCGCCGATGGTGGTCACGACCGGCATGCTCATGGCCTATGAGGTCGCGGCGATCGTGACCGGCCAAAACAGCGCCACGACCGAGCGCGGCTGGTTCTTCAACCCGATGCGCGGCCGTGTCGAGCATCCGCGCAACCCCGTGAGCGCCGCGCTTTTGCGCCCGCTCGTGCGCCGCGCCCTGCAGCGGATGACGGGCTAGACCATGGGCGGAGGCTTTTCCGGTCCGGCCCTGATCGCCGACAGCATGATCTCGCTCGCGGCGATCCTCGGGCTCTGGGTGGTGCTGGGGGTTTTGCGCCGCGCCGGCCCGCTCGATGCGCAGACCGGCCGCTTCCGGCTGGGGCTGATCACGGTGACGGTCTTTCTCGGCGGGCGGCTGTTGTGGTGGCAAAGCGGCGCGGGGCTCTTTCTCGCGCTGATGCTGGTCGCCGCCGCGCTGATCCCGATCGCCATGGTCGTGCTGACCGAGGGGCTTTTGCGCCGCCATGCCCCGCTTTGGCTCAAAGGTTTCACGCTGATCGGCGGGCTGGTCTTTGCCGTGCTGGCCCTCCTGCCCGCTCCCGCGGTCGAACCCTACCGCGCCATCGCCCTTCTTGCCTTCCAGTTTGCCGGCTTTGTCGCGACCGGCTGGCTGGTCGCGAGCCGCAACCGCGACAGCCTTTCGCCCAATGAAAACTGGCTGATCGACCGCATTGCCTTGTCTCTGGCCCTGATCCTGCCGTTCCTGCTGACCGAATTCCACCTGCCCTGGCTGCATTTCCCCGTGCGTTTGGGCGGGGTTGCGATTTTGGCGGTCTGCTGGCTCGCGGTTTCGATGGGGCGCAGCACGCTCGACCACCGCGCCACGATCCGCGCTTTCGCGGTGATTGCACTGGCGGCTTTGGCCTTCGGGATCGCGATCGCACGGATTGCCGAACTTGACCTCGCGGGCCATATCCGCGCCGTCGCGCTGGTCCTCTCGGCACTGCTTTTGGTCGCGACGGTGACAGAGGCGATGAACCTGAGACCCGACAGCCGCCGCGACGGGCTGCTGCGCCGCATCGCCGCCAGCAAGAAGGGCGACCAAGCCGCCTTTCTCGAGGGGCTGCGCGCGGAATTCGCCACCGAAGGCGCGATTGCTCTCGGGGCAAAGGAGCTTGCGGGCTTTGACCAAAAGGCCCTTGCCGCCGCCTTCGCCGCTGATCCCCTGCGCCAGCATCGTGGCCCCAAAGCCGATCCTGACGAGCAATTGCAGGCGCTTTTCTCGCGCTATCAGGTCTCGCATCTGATGCTGGTCGCGCGCGAGCCTCTTCGGCTGATCGCCCTGAACCTGCCCGCGATGGCCAGCCATCCGGGTGCCGAAACCGAATTGCGCGCGATCCAGCGCGTGGCCCTTTTGCTTGCGGATCAAGATGATGATCGAACTGCGCACCGGTGATTTCGAGGCCTTTTTTCAGGCCCCTTCCCACGCCTACGGGCAAGACAGCCTCTATGTCTCGCCGATGCGGGCCGATCTGGCGCGCTTTTTGTCGCCCGTCGAGAACCCCCTGTTCCAAAGCCCCGACGACATCGCCTTTTTCACCGCGCACCGGAACGGCTTTCCGGTCGGACGCATCACCGCCCATATCCACCGCGCCTCGAATGCACGCCATAACGAGACCCGCGCCCATTTCGGCTTTTTCGATTGCGGCGACGATCCCGATGCGGCGCGCGCGCTGCTGACTTACGCCGAGACCTGGGCGAAAGCGCGCGGCATGACCGAGATCGCGGGCAATTTCAACCTGACCGCGATGCAGCAGGCCGGTGTCGTGACCGACGGGTTCGATGCCGCGCCCTATACCGACCAGATCTACAATCCGCCCCATATCGTCCGCCTGCTCGAGGCCAACGGCTACGCCCGGGACTTCCCGATGACCACCTCCGAGATCGACCTGCAAAGCCTCGATCCGGCGCGGCTGCTCGGGCCCAAGCAAAAGGCGCATCTCGCCTCGGGCGAGTATTCCTTCGCGCCGGTGAACCGCAAAACCCTTGCGGCACGGATGGAAGATGCGCGCGTGATCCTCAACGCCTCCTTCACCGACAATCCGATGTTCGTGCCGGTCTCTGCCGAGGAATTCCACTTTCAGGCCAAAGAGATGAAGGCCATTCTTGATACGCGGATTTCCGTCGTGCTGATGCGCAAGGGCGCGCCGGTCGGTGCGGTGATCGCCATTCCCGACCTCAACCCTCTGGTGCGCGCGACGGGGGCAAGGCTGCGTTGGTCGACGCCTTGGCACTATCTGCGCTACCGGCTGACGCGGCGGCGCGCGGTGATCATTTTTCAGGGCGTCATGCCCGATTTTCACGGCGCGGGGCTCAATCCGCTGATGCTGTGGCATGTGCTTTCGGCGATGAAACAGGCGGGCTACCACAAGGTCGGCGGCACCTGGATTGCGGATGTGAATGCCGCGAGCCTGCGCCAGCTGGAAAAGGTCGGAGGCAAACCGCTCCACCGTCTGCATCTGTTTCGGAAGGCTTTGGCGTGATTCTGAACGAGATCCTGCAAGAGGCACTGGTGGCGCGCGCCAATCTTGCGCCCTCGGTCCACAACACCCAGCCCGCGCGCTGGCATTTCGCGCCCGACGGCACCATCACGCTGCTGGCCGATCCGGCGCGGTTTCTCGGGGTCGGCGATCCGCAACTGCGCGATGCGGGCCTGTCCTGCGGGGCCGCGATCGAGGGGACGGCGCTGGCGCTGTCCGAGCTGGGTCTGGCGCTTGGCGGTTACCGCGACCTTTGGAAATCTAGTAGTGATTTCAAAGGCTTGCGTATCGCCGCTCGGGGGATTGCCCAGACCGGAGGCACGCCCGATCCGCTGGCCTCCGCGATCGGGCGACGCGCGACGTGGCGCGGCGCTTTCATGGCCCCGACGCCCGAGGCGCGACGCAGCATCGAAGCCTTGGAAGGCCGCCGCGACGACCTTGCCTTGGCGCTGTCGCCCAAGGATATCGCGGTTCTCGCGCGGCTCAACGATGATGCGAGCCTGCGGTTTTACGGCCATTCGCCCTATCGCCGCGAGCTTCTGGGCTGGATGCGGCTGTCGCGCCGCCATCCCGATTTCGCGCGCGACGGGCTCAATCTGGAGGCGTTGCAGCTGTCGGGGTTCGAGGGCGCGGCAGCGGGGCGGATTCTCGGCCGCGAGACCCTGTTTCGCCTGACCGGCGCGCTCGGCCTCCAGCGCATGCTTCTGGGCGAGGCCGCCAAGACCAAAAGCGCGACCGCCCTCGTGCTCTTCCACCGTCCCGAGGGTGAATCGCCCGTCGAAACCGGCCGGATTTTCTACAGGCTCTGGCTGGCCCTTGCCGCCGAGGGCCTGTCGCTTTGGCCGATGGCGGTGCTGGCAGACGACCCCGAAACCGCGGCGGTCCTGCGCGGGCGTTTCGCGATCCCGCAAGGCCGCCGCCTGATCACCGTCTGGCGCGCAGGCCCCGCGCCCGAGATCGCCCCAAAGGCACGCCTTCCGGTCAAAGACCTGATCATAAAGGGATAATCAGCCCTTGCCGCCACGCCGGAACAGGCTCGCGCGCTCGTAAAGCCCCTCGAGCCGCGTCATACGCTCCTGCGTCTGGTCCCAGTTGATCTGCTGGACGGCAGCCAGAAGCGTCTCGACCAGAACCATCAGCGCGGTCGTGCTATCCCAAGCGGAAGGGACCTGAATCTGCGCAGCAAAGCGGAAGCGCGCGTGATGGGCGATCGGGCTGAGCCAGGGATCGGTCAAAAGCACGACCTCGGCCCCCTGCTCCGCCGCCATTTCCGCCAGTTGCAGCGTCGCGGCCTCGTAACGGCGGATGTCGAAAACGACGAGAACATCGCCGCGCCGCATCTCGAGCAGGACCGAAGGCCAGGTATTGGAGTTGCTCGGCAGAGAGGCCACCCCCGGCCGCACGATGCCCAGTTGGGTCACCAGATAATCGGCCAGAGGATGGGTGATTCGCCCGCCGGTCACGATGATTCTCCGGTCGGGATCGGCCAGAAGCGCGGCGCAGGCGTCGAAATCGGCATGGTCGATCTGGCCGAGCGTGCGCGTCAGGTTGGCCAGAACCGCATCGGCAAAGCGGTTGAGGATATGGGTCTGGGGCGCGCCTCCCGTCCAGCGCGCCTGTTTCGACAAGGGTGATTCGAGCCGCGCCTCGACCTCGTCGCGAAGCTGGGCCTGAAACTCGGGATAGCCGCGAAATCCGAGCTTCTGGACCATGCGCAAAACCGTGGGCGTCGAGACCCCCGCCTCTTTGGCCAAAAGCGTCATAGAACCCAAGCCCGCCACGGGAAAGTTGCGCGTCAGATGGTCGGCCAAAAGGCGCTCCGACGGGGTGAGCTGGCCGAAATGGCGGCGCAGACGATCCTCGATCGCGCCCGAGACCGGAGCCCCGTTTTCGACACCTGCTTCGGTATGGTTTTCGGGCATGTCCGCCCCCGCCGCGACCCCCTCGACATCATCTTTCTGATCCGGTTGCGGATCGGGGATCGGGTCTTTTTCGCGCATCTGCTTCTCCTCGCGGCACTGCTCGACCGTAAAGAATTTACCAGAAAATTCCCATACTGAAATATTATTGACAGAATCGAAGCTCCCGTTCCAACCTGATCACAAGCAGGCGAGGTTCTGTGCGGGGGGACGGCGTGACTGATCTTAAACCGTTTTTCGAAATCGAGAATGCGACGGGCGCAGGTTCCGCGGTCATCGTCTGCGAACATGCCTCCAATGATCTGGCCGCGACCGCGGCGGGGCTCGGGCTCGATCCGGTGCAGCGCGAGGCGCATATCGCATGGGATCCGGGCGCTTTGGGGCTGGCGCAGGGACTGTCCGCGCTCCTTGATGCGCCGCTGATCCGCGCCACCGCCTCGCGTCTGATCTATGATCTCAACCGCCCGCCCGATGCCGCCGGCGCCATGCCCGAGAAAAGCGAGATCCACCCGATCCCCGGCAATCGCGCGCTTTCCCCTGACGAGCGTCTGAGCCGGACCGAAGCGCATTACCTGCCCTTCCATTCGGCGCTTTTCGCCCTGCTTTCGCGGCGTCTGGCGGTGAGCAAGCCCACCGCGCTGATCACCGTCCACAGTTTCACGCCGGTTTATTTCGGCAATCCCCGCGCGGTCGAGCTGGGCATCATCCACGACGAGGACGACCGTCTGGCCCGCGCGATTGCCGCGCGTCCGACCGGCCTGATGACCCGCCTCAACGAGCCCTATAGCGCGGCCGACGGCGTGACCCATACGCTGGCGCTCCATGCGACGCCGCTGGGTCTGGCCCATGCCATGCTGGAAATCCGCAATGATCTGATCGCAACTCCCGCGGCACAAAGGGCAATGGCCGAGCGCCTCGCCCCCGTGATCCGCGACGCCGTTTCGGAGGTGGTGTGATGCCGAATTGGGCCGTCTGTTACGTCCACCGCGTCGAGGCGCTCAACTACCGCCTCGGCCGGTTCGCGATGTATCTGCTCTTCGTGATCATGGGGGTGCTTTTGTGGTCCTCGATCACGAAAATCATCAAGGTGCCCTCGCTCTGGACGCTGGAAATGGCGCAGTTCACGCTGGTCGCCTATTATCTTCTGGGCGCGCCCTATGCGATGCAGCTTGGCGCCAACGTCCGAATGGACCTGCTTTACGCGCGGCTTCCGCTCAAGCGGCAGGCGGTTTGGGACATCGTCACGATCTTCTGCCTGCTCTTTTATCTGGGCGTGATGCTTTGGGGCGCGGTCGACAGCACCGCCTATAGTTTCCGCGTATCCGAGCGCGCGCCCACTGCATGGCGGCCGGTGCTGTGGCCGATCAAGGTAATCATAACACTCAGCTTTTTGCTGATGATCCTTCAGGCGATCGCCCATCTGATCCGCGATATCGCCATCATCCGCGGGCAGGAAATCCCCAAACCTCTTACCGGAGACGTCGACAGATGAGCTATGAATGGATCGCCATCCTGATGTTCTCGACCATGCTCTTGATGATGATCACGGGGCAGAGGGTGTTCGGGGCGATCGGCTTTGTCGCGGTTCTGGCGGCGCTGCTGCTTTGGGGGCCGGGCGGAACCGATATGGGCTTTTCCGCCGTCATGAAGGTGATGCGCTGGAACGCGCTGCTGACGCTGCCGATGTTCGTTTTCATGGGCTATGTCATGTCGGAAAGCCGACTGGCCGAGGATCTTTACCGCATGTTCCACGTCTGGTTCGGCCCGCTTCCGGGCGGGCTTGCGATCGGGACCGTGCTTTTGATGGTGATGATTTCCGCGATGAACGGGCTGTCGGTCGCGGGCATGGCGATCGGGGCGACCATCGCTTTGCCGGAACTCGTCAAACACCGCTACGACAAGCCGATGATTTCGGGCGTCATTCAGGCCGGATCGAGCCTCGGCATCCTGATCCCGCCCTCGGTCGTGCTGGTGCTTTATTCGCTGATCGCGCGCCAGCCGGTCAGCCAGCTCTGGCTGGCGGGGATCGTGCCGGGCCTGCTCATGGCGGCGCTTTTCATCGCCTATATCCTGATCCGCTGCACGCTTAACCCCTCCCTCGCACCGCCGATGCCCGCCGCCGAGCGCGCCGCCATCACCTGGTCCGAACGGTTCCGGCTGCTGCGCGCGGGCTTTCTGCCGCTGATCATCTTTGCCGCGATGATGATCCCCTTCGTCAAGGGCTGGACCTCGCTGACCGAAAGCAGCGTCATCGGCGCGCTGACAGCGGTAATCGCCGCCGTGATCAAGGGCCGCTTCACCCGTCAGGTCTTTGAAGTCGCGACCCGCCAGACGCTGGCCATCACCTGCATGTTCATGCTCATCATCATGGCGGCGCTCAGCTTCGGCGCGGTCTTCGACGGGCTGGGCGCGGGCCGCGCGATCGAGCAGCTTTTCATCGGCGAAATGAAGCTCTCGCCGTTGCAGGTGCTTTTGATCATGCAGGCCTCGTTTCTGGTGCTGGGCATGTTTCTTGACGACACCGCCATGCTGGTCATCGTCGCGCCGATCTATGTCACCATGGCGCGCACGCTCGGCTTCGATCTGGTCTGGTACGGCATCCTGTACACGATCACCTGCCAGATCGCCTATCTGACCCCGCCCTTCGGCTACAACCTGTTCCTGATGCGGGCGATGGCACCAAAGGATTTCACGCTTGGCGTGATCTACCGTTCGGTCCTGCCTTTCGTGCTGATCATGGTGCTGACGCTGGGTCTCGTCATCGCCTTCCCGGGGATCGCCATGTGGCTGCCCCATTCGATTTACGGACAATAAAGCAAAGAAAAACAAACATATCTCAACCAACAGGGAGCAAGTAGAATGTCCACGACAAGACGGAAGTTCCTGACCACCGGAGCCTTGGCCGCCGCAGGCGCCAGCGCCCTTTCCGCCCCCGCAATCGCGCAAGGCGCACCGCTGAAATGGCGCATGCAGACCTATGCGGGTGCCGCTTTGGGCGAGCATGTCTGCAAACCCGCGATCGACGCCTTCAACAAGATCGCCAACGGCCAGATGGAGATCGAGCTTTACTACGCCGATCAGATCGTCCCCACGGGCGAGCTGTTCCGCGCCATGCAGAACGGCACGATCGACGCGGTGCAATCCGATGACGACAGCATGGCCAGCCCGACCGAAGTCACTGTTTTCGGCGGCTATTTCCCCTTCGCCTTGCGCTATTCGCTCGATGTACCGGCACTGTTCAACCACTACGGCCTCGACGAGATCTGGAAGGCCGAATATGCCAAACACGGCATCCAGCACATCTCGGCCGGCTCGTGGGATCCGTGCAACTTCGCGACCAAACAGCCGATCAACGCGCTGGCGGATCTGAACGGCAAGCGCGTCTTCACCTTCCCGACGGCGGGCCGCTTCCTTGCGAAATTCGGCGTCGTTCCGGTGACCCTGCCGTGGGAGGACATCGAGGTCGCGCTGCAAACCGGCGAACTTGACGGCGTCGCATGGTCGGGCATCACCGAGGATTACACCGTGGGTTGGGCCGGAGCGACCGGCAACTTCCTGACCAACAGCATCTCGGGCGCATGGATCGGGCATTTCTTCGCCAACCAGAAGCGTTGGGAGGAAGTCCCCGAACATCTGCGCGAGCTGATGAAAGCCGTCTTCGACCAGTCCCATTACTACCGCCAGCACTGGTATTGGGCGGGCGAGGCCAAACTGCGCGTCGGCGGCGACAAGATGAAACTGACCACGATCCCCGCCGCCGAATGGGCCACGGTCGAGGCCGCCGCCAAGGAGTTCTGGGACGAGATCGCCGCGGAATCCGAGATCAAGGCGCAGGTCGTCGCCAAGATCAAGGAATACAACGAGGCGATGGAAAAGGCCGGCCCGCCCTATCGCTACGGCTGATCGCGCGCGCCTTTTGTCAGACGGGCGCGCGCCGTGGTGCGCGCCCATTCCCCCTCCGGAGTCCGTCATGCCTGCCAATCTTACCTTTGAAGCCCTGAAAGACGCCGTTCAGCGGGGCGAGATCGATACCGTCACCGTCGCCCTTGTCGACATGCAGGGCCGTTTGATGGGCAAGCGTTTCCACGCCCAGCACTTTATCGAGAATCCGGCCGAAACCCATTGTTGCAACTATCTTTTGGCAACGGATCTCGACATGAACACGGTGCAGGGCTACCGCGCGACCAACTGGTCCTCGGGCTATGGCGATTATGTCATGAAGCCGGATCTCTCGACGCTGCGGCGCCTGCCGTGGATCCCCTCGACCGCCTTTTGCATGGTCGATGTGATCGACCACAAGACCCACGAGCTGGTCCCCCATGCCCCGCGCAGCGTACTGCGCCGCCAGATCGAACGCGCCCGCGCCATGGGGCTGGAACCCATGATGGCGACCGAGCTGGAGTTCTATCTGTTCGCCAATACCTACAAGGACCATTTCGACCAAGGCTATCGCAGCCTCGTGCCGACCGCGCGCCATAACGTCGATTACGCGCTGACCAGCACCTTCGCCGACGAACCGGTCATGCGCGATCTGCGCAACGGGCTTTACGGGGCGGGCGTGCCGGTCGAGAACTCGAAAGGCGAGGCCGATGCCGGCCAGCACGAGATCAACGTGAAATATTCCGACGCTTTGGACACCGGCGACATGCATGCGCTGGTCAAGGCCGCGACCAAGGAAATCGCCCATCTGCACGGGCAATCCGCGACCTTCATGGCGAAATATTCCCATGAACATGCGGGCTCTTCCAGCCATGTCCACCAGTCGCTGTTCAGGGACGGCAAGAACGCCTTTTTCGACCCGAAGGCCGATCAGGGCATGTCCGATCTGATGCGCCATTATATGGCGGGCCAGCTGACCCATGCTCGCGAGCTGACCTGTTTCCTTGCGCCCTTCGTCAATAGCTACAAGCGCTTCGTCACCGGACTGTTCGCGCCGACCAAGGCGATCTGGTCGGTCGACAACCGCACCGCCGGTTTCCGCGTCGTGGGCGAACATGGTCCGGGCGTGCGCGTCGAATGCCGGATCGGAGGTTCGGATTTGAACCCCTATCTCGCTTGCGCCGCGCTTTTGGCGGCGGGGCTCGAAGGGATCGAAAAGAAGCTCGCGCTCGAGCCCGCCTTTACCGGAGACGCCTATGCCGCGCAATCGGCCCGCCAGATCCCGACCACCCTCCCCGAGGCGATTGCCGAACTGTCGGGTTCCGACATGCTGCGCCGCGCAATGGGCGACGAGGTGGTCGACCACTATGCCCGCGCCGCCGAATGGGAGGTGCAGGAACACAACCGCGTTGTCACCGATTTCGAGATTTCCCGCGGCTTCGAACGCGCCTGAGTTAACCGGAACGCCGGTAATCCATCCGGTATCCAAGAGGATGACATGACCAAGACCACCAAATTGATCTCGCCGGTGAATGGCGAGGTGCTGATCGAAAGGCCGCAGCTGTCGCTGGACGAGGCCCGCGCCTCGGTCGCCCGCGCCCGCGCGGCGCAGCCCGCTTGGGCGGCCCTGCCCCTGGCCGAACGGATCGTGCGGGTGCGCGCGGGCCTTGCCGCGCTGAACGAGATGAAGGACGCGGTCGTGGGCGAGCTTGCCGACCAGATGGGCCGTCCGGTGCGCTATGGCGGCGAGTTCGGCGGCGTGAACGAGCGCGCGAACCATATGCTCGCCATCGCCGAGGAGGCTTTGTCCCCCGTTCAGGCCGAAGACAGCGAGACCTTCCGCCGCGAAATCCGGCGCGAACCTTTGGGCGTGATCTTCGTCATCGCGCCGTGGAACTACCCCTTCCTGACCGCAATCAACACCGTGGTTCCGGCGCTGGTCGCGGGCAATGCGGTCGTTTTGAAACACGCAAGCCAGACCCTTCTGGCGGGCGAGCGTCTGGCGGCTGCGCTGCAAAAAGGCGGCGTTCCGGCCGATATCATGCAAAACCTGATCCTCGATCACGACACGACCGAGGCGCTGATTGCCGAGCGCAGCTTCGGCTTCGTGAACTTCACCGGCTCGGTCGGTGGCGGTCGCGCGATCGAGCGCGCGGCGGCGGGCACCTTTACCGGCACGGGGCTGGAGCTGGGCGGCAAGGATCCGGGCTATGTCCGCGCCGATGCCGATCTGGATGCGGCGGTGGACGGGCTGATGGACGGCGCGATGTTCAACTCTGGCCAATGCTGCTGCGGGATCGAGCGCATCTATGTCCATGAAAGCCTTTACGATGATTTCGTCGCAAAAGCAGTCACTTGGGTCAACGGCATGACGCTTGGCAACCCCCATGACCCCGCGACGACGATGGGCCCGATGGCGCATCGCCGTTTCGCCGATGTCGTGCGCGGACAGGTGGCCGAGGCCGTGGCTGCGGGTGCCAAACCCCTGATCGATCCCGCGCATTTCCCCGCCGATGACGGCGGCGCCTATCTGGCGCCTCAGGTGCTGGTCGATGTCACCCACGACATGCGCGTCATGCGCGAAGAAAGCTTCGGCCCCGTCGTCGGCATCATGAAGGTCAAGGACGATGCCGAGGCGATCGCCCTGATGAACGACAGCGATTACGGGCTGACGGCCTCGATCTGGACCAAGGATGCCGATGCGGCGGCCGAGATCGGCAACCATCTTGAAACCGGCACGATCTTCATGAACCGCGCCGATTATCTTGACCCCGCTCTGGTCTGGACCGGCACGAAAGACACCGGCCGCGGCGCGGCCCTGTCCAACCTTGGTTATCTGGCCCTGACCCGGCCCAAATCCTACCATCTGAAAAAGGTGACGAAATGAACCTTCGTGCGAACTGGTCCTATCCGACCGCCATCAAATTCGGCGCGGGCCGCATTTCGGAACTGGCCGAACAGGCGCAGGCCGTGGGCATCAAACGCCCGCTTCTGGTGACCGACAAGGCGCTGGCGGGCCTGCCGATCACCGCGCGCGCCTTGGACATTCTGGACGCGGCTGGCCTTGGCCGCGCGGTCTTTTCCGATGTCGATCCGAACCCGAACGAGGGCAATATGGATGCGGGCATCGCCGTTTATAAGGCGGGAGGTCATGACGGGGTGATCTGCTTCGGCGGCGGCTCGGCGCTGGATCTGGGCAAGATGATCGCGCTGATGGCGGGCCAGACGATTTCCGTTTGGGATCTGGAGGATATCGGCGATTGGTGGACCCGCGCGGATGCCGGAAAAATCGCGCCGATCATCGCGGTTCCGACCACGGCGGGCACCGGCTCCGAGGTCGGGCGCGCGGGCGTTCTGACCAATTCGCAGACCCATAAGAAGAAGATCATCTTCCACCCCAAGCTGATGCCCGCGGTGACGATCTGCGATCCCGAACTGACCGTCGGCATGCCGAAATTCATCACGGCAGGCACCGGCATGGACGCGTTTGCCCATTGCCTCGAGGCCTATTGCTCGCCCTTCTACCACCCGATGTCGCAGGGCATCGCGCTGGAGGGGCTGCGTCTGGTCAACGAATATCTGCCCCGCGCCTATCACACGCCCGACGACCTCGAAGCCCGCGCCCAGATGATGAGCGCGGCGGCAATGGGCGCGACCGCCTTCCAGAAGGGCCTTGGCGCGATCCATAGCCTGTCCCATCCGGTCGGTGCGGTTTACGGCAACCATCACGGCACGACGAATGCCGTGGTCATGCCGATGGTGCTGGATTTCAACCGCCCCGCGATCGAGACCCTTCTGGGCCGCGCCGCCGATTATCTGGGCATCAAGGGCGGTTTCGACGGCTTCCGCGCCCGCGTCATCGACCTGCGCGCGGAACTCGGCATCCCGCAAAACCTGAGCGCAATGGGGGTCGAACGCGCCCGTCTGGACGAGCTGACCGAGATGGCGCTGGAAGATCCCAGCTGCGGCGGCAACCCGATCGAGATGACGCGCGACAACACCCGCGCCCTGTTCGAGGCCAGCATGTAGGCCCCTCACCGGCCTGCCTATCGCGCTTCGGAAAGCCCGCCGCAGCCCCTTTGCGGCGGGTTTTTTCATGGGCGCGCCTTGCCTTCCCGCGTTTACCCAACAAAGATTTTTTCGTTGTGCAAATCGCGCTTCCGCCCTATATCCAACAAACAAATCTTTGTTGGGTAATTTCGCGGAGGGACAATGGCCGCCTCTTTCTTCGACACCAGCCCCGGCCGCGCGGTCAGCCCGATCGGGATGGCGGCATGGATCGACCTGCGCCGCCATCTGCGCGACGAGCGGGTCTCGGAACTGCGCGGCAGCCCGACCAAACGCGAAATCGGCGGGAAATCCTATTGGTATGACGCCTACCGCGTCGGCGATCAGGTGGTGAAAAAATACATCGGCCCCGACAGCGAGGAGCTGCGCGCCCGTCTGGACGATGCCGCTGCGATCCGTGCCCGCGCCAAGGACGACGCCCGCGAGCGCGCCCGCCTGATGCGCATCCTGCGCGCCGAAGGTTTTCTGACCGCCGATGTCGTCACCGGCCGCATCATTCTGGCGATGAGCCGCGCCGGCGTCTTTCGTCTGGGCGGCACGCTGATCGGCACGCAGGCCTTCCGCTGCTACGAGGGCGAGCTCGGGCGCATGATGTCCTCGGACCGCGCCGCGCTGACCGACGACATCGACATCGCCAGTTTCGAGCGTCTCTCGATCGCGCTGGAAGATCAGGTCAGCGAGCCATTGACCAAAGCTTTCGACGAGCTGAAATTCGAGCCGCTGCCCTCTTTGGAAAAGGGCCGCGTCTGGCGGTGGGCAGGTTCGGAGCGCCGCACATTGGTCGAATTCCTGACGCCGTCGTTCAGCGCCGATGAAGACCTGCGCGACCTGCCCGCCTTGGGGGTCAGCGCGCAAAGCCTGCATTATCTGAACTATCTGATCGCCGAGCCGATCGAGGTTCCCTTTCTCTACCGCGACGGCGCGCTGGTGCAGGTGCCGCGCCCCGAGCGTTTCGCGATCCACAAGCTGATCGTGGCGGACCGGCGGCGCGAAAGCGCGGGGGATGGAGACGGGCGGCAGAAGGCCGAAAAGGACCGCGCACAGGCCGATTACCTCATCCGCATTCTGGCCGAAGAGCGCCCCTTCGATCTGCTCGAGGCCTACCGGACCGCCCGCGAAACCGGCACGCGGTGGCAAGCGCGCCTTGACGCGAGCCTCGCGCGGATGCCGCAAACCCGCGCGATCCTCGAGGCTTTGGACTAAGCGCCCCCGAGGCGATCAGACCAGGGCGCGGCCGTGGCGCTGGTGACGCTCGGCCAGTTTGCGCGCCTCGCGCCCGCGCGCGAGCGGATAGGCGGGACGGGCGGCGTAATCGGGCGCGGCCAGTTCGGGAAAGAGCATCTCGATCTCGGCGCGGGATGCGGGGCTCAGGGTCTTGAGCGCCTCGGGGCCGGTCAGCAGCGTCTCGGCCTCGGCACCATTGGCGAAAACGATTTCGTGGTGGTCGAGCAGGATGTGGTAGTAATCGACCGAGGGCAGATCCGCGTCGATCCCGATCCCGTCGAGGCCCGAAAGCTGCTTGGCCGCGACGAGAACCTCGGCGGTCCCGAACATCCGTGCCGCGATCTTCGAGCTGACGAGGATGCGGTGCTGCGGCGAAACCACGAGATCGGCGGCGGGTATGCCCGCGCCAAGCGCGCCGGCGCGGATGCGGATCGGGCGCAGATGCGGCGCGGCGTCCAGCGCGGCGCGCGAGACCGGCGCACAGCCCAGCCAGCGCACAGCCTGCAGCCCGTGGTCGCGCGTCAGCACCAGATCGCCCACCTCGAGGCTTTCGACGGCACGCGGTCCGCGATCGGTTTCGATCATTGTGCCTGCGGCGAAACAGATGACGTCACCCACCGGAATAACCGCCTGCGCCGCGTTCTGGTCGGCGATTGCGCGGGTCAGCATGCCCGGGAAAGCCGGAGCGACCTTGCCGTTGATCAGGGGCAGCGAGATCGAGATGTCGGCGGGACCGTTCATGAGAAAGGTAACGACCGTATAGGTCTGGCCGTCGATGACGACCTGATCGGTGTCGAAAATGCTGATGATCGTATAGGTCTCGCCGCCAATCACCGCCTGATCGCCTTGGCCCGCGCCATATTCGCCATTGCCGTCGGTATCGTTCAGCGTGATCTCGGTCAGGACATTGCCGAGATCGAAAGCGGGGCCGGAGCTGTCGCGGATTTCGTGGGTGACGATCTCTGTGGTCCAGCCGGGCGGAAGACCCCCGGGGCCAAAGTTGTAGAAAGGGTCGAAACCCCAAGCATTGATCGTTACAGGCATGACAAACCTACCGAAAACACCACCAACACGGGCCAACAGGCCCAACCAGATGGCAGCATAGTCAAGCTGAAGCGAACCAGACAGTCTAAACCTGCGGTTGAAACATGTCTTTTCGTATAGAAATGCAGCAAATGCGCGGGAATAACCGGGGCGAACGCTGCAGGAGGGGCGCGGCCTCCCCGCTTCGCGCCGTGAAAAAGGGCGCCCGAAAGCGCCCCAGATCGTGACCAAAGATGCGTAATGTCTGCGGCTCAGGCCGGCAGGCGGGGCTCCGCATCGGGGCGGTTGCCCTGGCTTTCGCGACCGCTCGCGCGCCAGAGAACCCCGCCGGTGAGCCCGCCGAGGATCGCAGGCAGGACCCAGGCAAAGCCCATATCCGACAAGGGAATATGGCCGTAAGCCGTGACCAGAGGCTGCGGCATGGCAAAGCCCGTCATGCCCGACAGGATGCTGAGGCAGTCATAGGCCCCGATCAGGAGCGCCGCGATCGCGGTGCCCTTCCAGATCCCGTCGTTGCAAAACAGCCGCGAGGCCAGCCCCAAAAGCACGATGCAGATGCCGACCGGATAGAAGAGCATGAAGATCGGTCCCGCGATGCGGATGATGTAATCCACCCCGCCAAAGGATTGCGCGGCGGCGACCAGCGTCGTGATGATCGCGGACACAGGATAGCTGATGCGGCCGCGGCTCCATTGCGCGATATATTCGGCCATGACCGCGGTCGCGCCGACAGCGGTCGTGAGACAGGCCAGCAGCACGGCGACGCCGAGCAGGTTCGCGCCGAGCTTGCCCGCAAGCGCCTCCACGAGGCCGGTGAGCAGCTGGGAATGCGAGATCCCCGCATCAAATATCCCGCTGCCGGTCGCACCGAGATATTCGAGCCCGCCATAGACCACGAAAAGCCCCGCGAAAGTGACCGCGGCAATCCCCGCGAGGACCTTGTGGAAATCGCGCCCCTCCGTATAGCCGCGCGCGCGGATCGCATTGAGGAAAAGGATGCCGAACAGCAGCCCCGTGAAGACGTCTCCGGTCTGGTAGCCGGTAGTAAAGCCCAGGTAGAACGGTGCGGCCTCGGCGGTCTCGACCGGCGCGGCCAGCGGATCGAACACCGCCCAGACCACGATCACGAGCAGCAAGGCCAGAAGAACCGGCGTCAAGACCGCGCCGACCTTGTCGATCACCCGCGAGCGGTCGATCGCGAAATAAAGCGAGACGGCAAAGTAGAGCGGCACGAAAACGCGCATCCCGACCGTGGCATCAAGCGCGGGCCAAAGCGTCTGGAGACCACTCTCGAAGGCGACCGAGGCCGTGCGCGGGATGGTGATCAGCCAGGCGATGGCGATCATCGTGGTAAAGATCAAAACCGTGCCGAACCAGGGCGCGATCGGGCGGGTCAGGCGCTCGAAACTGCCGCCGCCAAGGCCGATGGCGATGACGCCCAGAACCGGCAGCAACATGCCCGTCAGCATCAGCCCGAGCAGCGCCACCCCCCATTCGGTGCCCGTCGCAAAGCCGATTTGCGGCGGGAAGATCAGATTTCCCGCGCCGAAAAAGACGGCGAACATCGCAAATCCGATAACCAGCGTATCTTTCCAGATCGCCCTGTTTCCATTCATTTCGGGTCTCTCTCCTCATAGAAACGGAGCAGGGAGGATGCGCGGGGCCGCTCTCCTGCACCGAAATCACGGCGCGGATCAGCGTCCGGCCTGCCCCGCCTCCACGGGGGTCGTCCTGTCCTTCGACGGGTTTTCCTGCGTGCCTTCGGGCCTGTCTCCCGACGGGCTTTTGTGAAAGCGCGGCGGCACGTCCTTGATCCAGTAGGCGGCATCCTCGGCCATGATGCGCTCGGCCAGCGCGCGGTCGTCTGCCGCCATGGCCGACCACAGCGCCTGCTGGGTGTCGATGATGCGCGCGATCCGTCCGGCGGCGTCCTCGGCGCGGATCAGCGCGGCGACGATATAATAGCGGCGGTACAGCGAGAGCGCGTGCTCGGCGAGGTAACGGTTGTGGATTTGCGCGACGAAACGCTGGCGGAAGGCCAGAAGCGTTTCCGAGAAAGCCTGTGTCGAGGCACGGCTGATCGTCGCGATGTCGGCCAGAATTTCGCGCCGCGCCGCAAGATCGGAATAGGTCATGAAATCATGGACGACGGCCTGTCCGACCCAGGCGCCGACCTCGTAGATGTCGATGATCTCGGCATCGGAATAATCGGCGACGTAAAAGCCCTGACGCGGGCGGCTGATGGTCAGGCCCAGCCCTTCAAGCTCGCGCGCCGCCTCGCGGACGGGGCCGCGGCTCACGCCGAGCTGCTCGGCCAGATGGACCTCGTTGAGCCGGTCGCCCGGTTTGAGAACGGCAGTGGTGATCAGCCGGATCAGCTCGTCGCGCACAGCCGTCGAAAGGCTGCCGCTTTGCACACGCGTCACCATATCCTTGTACATCCGCCCCCCTTTCAGATCGGTCCGACCCGCCTTTTGCAGGATTTTGAACCTCTGGCAGATGTGGAGACTTCATGATCGCGCCCCTTCTGTCAACTGTTAACAGTTTACAGACCTAAAATCCTTGCTTAGTCTTGCCGCCATAACTGGCCCCGTAATCGTGCCGGACGGGTGGGCGCGCCCGCATCGCGACCCCGGTTGCGGCCCCGGAAGAGGCCGCCTTTGAGGAGGAAACCATGACACTGCCCACCCCCGGCCCGATGAGCCTCGTGCCCTTCGTCAGCGTCGAGATGATGATGAAGCTGCTGCTCGAGCGCGGGATCGAAGAAACCGTGATCGAGCTCGCGGCCTATGTCGAAGAGGACTTCCGCCGCTGGCCGCTCTTCGACAAAACCCCGCGCGTCGCCGCCCATTCGCCCGAAGGCGTGATCGAGCTGATGCCGACCTCGGACGGACGCAGCTACGGTTTCAAATACGTCAACGGCCACCCCAAGAACTTCCGGGCCGGCCGCCAGACCGTCACCGCTTTCGGCGTGCTTTCGGATGTCGATACCGGCTATCCGGTGCTGCTGACCGAAATGACCATCCTGACCGCTCTGCGCACGGCCGCAACCTCTGCGGTGGTGGCGAAATATCTTGCTCCCAAGGGTGCGCGCACCATGGCGATGATCGGCAACGGCGCGCAATCGGAATTCCAGTGCCTCGCCTTCAAGGCGATCTGCGGCATCGATACCGTGCGCCTTTACGACATCGACCCGCAGGCCACCGCCAAAGCGGCCGCCAACCTTGCCGGCAAAGGGCTGACGGTCGTCGCCTGCAGTTCGGGTCAGGAGGCGATCGAGGGGGCGCAGATCATCACGACCTGCACCGCCGACAAGCAATATGCCACGATCCTGACCGACAACATGGTCGGCGCGGGCATCCATATCAACGCGATCGGCGGCGACTGCCCGGGCAAGACCGAGCTCCACAAGGACATCCTGACCCGCTCGGACATCTTCGTCGAATTCCCGCCCCAGACGCGGATCGAAGGCGAGATCCAGCAGCTTCCCGAGGACCATCCCGTCACCGAGATCTGGCAGGTCATGACCGGCGAGGCGCAGGGCCGCACCAGCGAAAAGCAGATCACCCTGTTCGATTCCGTCGGTTTCGCAACCGAGGATTTCAGCGCCTTGCGCTATCTCAAGGACCGGATCGCGGGGCGCAAGGATCTGCAACTTCTCGATATGCTGGCCGATCCCGATGATCCGCGCGATCTGTTCGGCATGATCGGGCGCTACGCACAAGCCGCGGAGAAATTGTAATGGCCACCACCGGCACCCCGCCCCGCCTCGGCAATGCCGATATTGCCGAGCTGACCGAATGGCGGCGCGACCTGCACCGCCATCCCGAGCTTTCCGGCGAGGAAGAGCGCACCGCCGCGACCGTGACCGCGATGCTGCGCGACACCGCGCCCGACGCGATCGTCTCCGGTCTGGGCGGGCATGGTGTCGCGGCGCTTTACGACAGCGGCATTGCCGGCCCGCGCGTGCTGCTGCGCTGCGAACTGGACGGGCTGCCGATCGCGGATCTCTCCGGCAGCGCGCACCGCTCGACCGTCGCGGGCAAGGGCCATCAATGCGGCCATGACGGCCATATGGCGATCCTCGCGGCGATGGCGCGGCTGCTGGGACGGGCGCGGCCTGCGAAAGGCTCGGTCGTTTTGATGTTCCAGCCCGCGGAAGAGGACGGCTCGGGCGCAAATCTCGTGGTCAATGATCCGGCTTTCGCGCCGCTCCAGCCCGATTACGCCTTCGCGATCCACAATATGCCGGGCGTAGCCTTCGGGCAGGTCGCGGTGATTGCCGGTCCTGCCTGCTGCGCCTCGCGCGGGGTGAAGTTCCGGCTGACCGGCAGGACCGCCCATGCTTCGCAGCCCGAAACCGGCCTCTCGCCGATGGTCGCGGTCTCGAAGCTGATGCCGGCGCTGACCGCTTTGGCCAATGGTTCGGTCGCGACCAGCAATCCCGATTTCACGTTGGTCACCATCACCCATGCCGAGATGGGCGCCCCCGCTTTCGGCGTCTCGCCGGGCGAGGCGCAGGTGTTCGCAACGCTGCGCGCGCTGACCGACGCGAAAATGGAGGCGCTCGTCGCCGCGGCCGAGACGCTGGCACGCGAGATTGCAGCGGCCGAAGGGCTCGCGCTCGAGATCGCTTACGACGATATTTTCGTCACCTGCGACAACAACCCCGAGGCGGTGGCAATCGTCGCCCGCGCCCTTGATGCGATCGGCGTGCCGCATGGTCCCTTCTCGCTGCCGCTGCGCGGCTCCGAGGATTTCGGCTCTTTCGGCAAGGCGGCGAGCATGGCGCTGATGATGCTGGGCGCGGGCGAGGACAGCCGCGCGCTGCACAATCCCGATTTCGATTTCCCCGATGATCTCATCGCCAGAGGGGCTGAAATCTACATGAGCATCCTGCGCGAAATTCTTGGATAAAAATCATAATTTCTTCAGGATCGGAGAATTGGACGGGGGCGCATCAAACGCCCCCGCACTCGTTTCGCCCGCTGCTCAGGCCGGATTGTCCGCGCGCCAGATCCGGCAGGCGCCCAGATAGTCGCGCGCATCGCCCGAAAGCCGCGCAATCCCCATCAGCCGCGCCAGTTCCTGCAAAGGATCCGCGCTTTGCGCGATCCGCGCGGCATGGAGATCCTCGAGCGCGGCGATCTCGGCCCGCGAAATCTCGCGCAGGTTGCGCCCCGCAAGGCCGCGGTAGGGGATGCGGTTGGCGATCCCGCCCGCGGGCCAGAGGAAACGGATTTCGCCTTCGATGCCGTCATCCAGCCCCGCATGGAAATCGGCGACCCGCGCCTGAATGCGCGCACCCGTCCGCTGCCAACCGTGCTCTTGCGCGATGCGCCGCGCCAGGGCCTGCTCGGTAATCGGCCCCTCTGCCGCAACCAGCGCGGCGATCAAAGCGCCCAAACGGGGGCTGTATTCGGCGTCAAAGAAGCGCTCGGGATCGGGCGCGCCCTCGGGGGGAAGGCTCGGGGTCGGGGCCTCCGGCCCGGCCATCGGCGCAGCGGCAGAAGAAGCGGCGGGCATGGCGGCAGGCGTGGCAAAGGGGGCCGCGAATTTCTGCCCCTCGGGTTCCTGCGGCAGTGCTTCGGGCTCCGGCAGGAGAGCCCCGGCCTCGGGGTTTCCAATGCAAGGGCTCGCGGCTTCCGGCAACTCGGGCAAAGGTTCCGCCGCATCGACAGCGATGCATTCGACGGCAGCAGCTTTGGCATCAGCCTCCGCTTCAGCAT
This sequence comes from Paracoccus cavernae, assembly GCF_042430175.1. Lineage (NCBI taxonomy): Bacteria > Pseudomonadati > Pseudomonadota > Alphaproteobacteria > Rhodobacterales > Paracoccaceae > Paracoccus > Paracoccus cavernae. The sequence goes on from NZ_JBHMDZ010000047.1 coordinate 143,256, forward strand.
CATCAACCTCTACTCCGGCCAGATCCGCTGCCGCCCTAGCGGCCTCGGCTGCCTCCGCTTCGGCTTCGGCTTCAGCCAAAGCTGCTGCCGCGCGGGCCTCGTCTTCGGCCAGACGGCGGGCGCGGTCCTGTTCCAAAAGCGCGCGCAGGGCCGTGTCGATCCGGCCCGCCGCCTCTTGCGGGGCGCGGAACCAGTCGGTCGACCAGATGCGCAGGATGGTCCAGCCCAGCCCCTCCAGCACCGATTGGCGGATGCGGTCGCGGTCGCGGGCGGTGGCCGAGCCGTGATAGCTCGCGCCGTCACATTCGACGCCCGCCAGCCAGACCCCCGCGAAATCGGGGTGACGCACGCCCAGATCAATGCGGAAGCCAGAGACCCCGATCTGGCCGTGAACCTCCCAGCCCTTGCGCTCCAAAGCATCGCGCACCGCCTCTTCAAAGGGCGAATCCGCGCCTCCGAGCGAGCCCTGATCCTGCGCCGCCAGCGCAACCGCGCCACAATCGGCAAAATCGAGGAAGGCCTTGAGATCGCGCACGCCCCGCGCCGAAGTCCGGCCGAGATCGATGCGGTCGGCGGTGACCGAGCTGAAAACATGCAGCTCGGCGCGGGCGCGCGTCACGGCCACGTTCAGGCGTTTCTCGCCGCCATCCCCGTTCAGCGCGCCGAAATTCATCGTGAGCTTTCCTGCCAGATCCGGCCCGAAAGTGATCGAGAACAACATGATGTCGCGCTCGTCGCCCTGAATGTTTTCAAGGTTTTTCACGATCACCGGCTCTTCGCGGTCATCCGAGAAGAACCATTCCAGCGCGGGATCCTCTTTGCGCTCGGCATCGAGAAGGTCAAGGATCAGCCCCTGCTGCTGCGCGTTGAAGGTAATCACGCCAAGCGTCGGACGACGGTCCTCGGGCAGCGCCAGCGCGGCTTTGAGCCGTTTGCGGATCATCGCGACGATCGCGCGCGCCTCTTCGGGGTTGGTGCGGCCCTGACCGCGCAGATAGGTCCCCGCGACGCGGTGCAGACGCACCGCCTGCCCCGATGCATCGGGCGAGGGGAAAGTGACCAGCCCGCCGTCGTAGTAATTATGGTTGGAAAAGGCGATCAGCGCCTCGTCGCGGCTGCGGTAATGCCAGTTCAGGCGATGGGTCGGCACCCCTGCCGCGCCGATCTCGTCGAGGATAGAGGGCATGTCGCGCTCGAATTCCGCGACATCGGCAAGCTCGCTTTCGCTGTCGTCGTTGCGCGCGAAAAAGCTGGTCGGAGGCAGCTGCTTGGGATCGCCCACGATGATCGCCTGACGCCCGCGCGCGATCGCCCCGATCGCGTCCCAGGTCGAGATCTGCGAGGCCTCGTCGAAGATCACCAGATCGAACAGCGCCTGACCGGGCGGCAGATATTGCGCGACCGACAGCGGCGACATCAGCACGCAGGGCGCGAGCTTGGGAAAGCTGGTCGGCATTTCCGCGATCAGGTTGCGGATCGCGGCGGTCGGGCGTTGCAGGCCCAATTGGTGGCGCAAGACCCCCAGCTCGGATTTGCGCGGCACGCTGTCGCGCGCGGGCAGGTCGTTGCCCAGACGGCGCATGACCTCGGCCGCCGATTGCTCGGTCATTGCCTGATCGAGCGCGCGGAAGCGCACCACCAAAGCCTCGTGTTCCCAATGGGCAAAGCCGCGCAGCTCCGGCTCGGCGTCCATCGCGAGACGCAGCCACCAGGCCGCATAGGCGCGCCCGAAAGCCCCGGCGGTATCGGGGATCGCCGCGCCGTCTTCCAGCGCGCGCACCAGCGGGGCGAGACCCGAAGCCTCGGCCCGCGCCCGCGTCGCGAGCCATTTCATCCAATCGCCGAAACGCCCGCTTTGCGCGTCCAGCCCCGCAAGAGCCGCATCGAGCGCCGCGCCATCGGCCCCGACCTTGCCGCCCGCGGCGACGAAAGCGGCACTGGCGGCAGAGGCGTCGGCCTGCGCGTTTTGCAACGCCGCAAGCACAGGTGCCAGATCGCCTCCTCCGGCCTCTGCCAAAGCCGAACGGGTCGCGGCGGAAAGCCCCGCGCTACTGCCGGTCAAAGCCTCGAGCCGCGCGATCAGGGCGCCATGCGCCTCGAGCCGCGCAAGCGCGGCATCCAGCGCCGCCGGATCGCTGCCCTCTCCGGCGAATTCGGGCAGAACGGCAAGCGGGCTCTGCGCGATCACCGCAAGCTGCGGCGCAAGCCGGCGCAGGGCGGCCAGATCGGTCTCGGGATCGGCCTGCCCGCTTTCGGCATAGGTCTGGAGCAATTTGCGCTGTTTGGTTTTGGCCAAAGCGCCGAGAGGCCAGATCTTGCTTTGCGCCTCGCGCCAGCCCAGATCGAGCGCCTCGAGCGGCATGGTTGCAATCGTCTGGTCGCAATAGCGCGCACGCAGGGCCTGCCGCGCGGACCGAGCCTCGGCCACGGCGGCAGCCAAGGGGGCCAAAGCCGCACGCAAAGCCGCGAGTTGCGCCAAAGCGGCCTCGGGCACGGCGGGGTGATCAAGCCGCGCGGCGGGCAGAGCGTCAAGGAAGGCGACCGTCGCCCCGTCGCCCGTGGCCTCAGCCGCACCACAGCCGAGCGCCGCGCCCAAAGCCTCCCGCGCCCGATCACGCGCGCGCAACGCAAGCCTCAGATCGGCCGCGCACAGGAGAATGCGGTCCTGCCAGCCAAAGGACCATTCGCCCGCATCCACGAGCGCCAAAGCTTTGCCCGCCGCCGGATCAGCCAGCAGATCGGCCACGATGGCATGGCGCTGGCCCAGCTCCGCCGCGAGTTCGCGCAAGGCGTGCCAGCTGCCCTCGTCGTGGCAATCCTTGCCAGCAAAGGCCAAAGCGAAAGGCTGCGGCACGTCCGCCCCCATCACCTGCCCGATCGCCTCGAAAACGCTGAACCCCTGCGTGCCGCGCCGGTGCAGCGCCGCGACATAGGCGTTGAGCTGGTCGCGGCTGATGCGCAGATCCTCGGTCACGCGGATCCAGCCCTGCTCGCCGGCATGGGTGGCGCGTTCCCACGAGCGGCCGAGCTGGCCCAGAACCTTCTTGCGGTCGGCCTTGTTGGAGTGCAGCTCCAGCACCGCCGCGCCCAGACCCTGCCGCTCGAGCCGGCGTTGCACCACATCCAGCGCCGCCGCTTTTTCGGCGACGAACAAGACCGTGCGCCCGCGCCCGAGCTGGTCGGCGATGATGTTGGTGATCGTCTGGCTTTTGCCGGTGCCGGGCGGACCGATCAGCACGAAATCGCGCCCCTCCGCCGCCGCGAGAACCGCCGCGAGCTGCGAGCTGTCGGCCGGAAGCGGCGTCAGAAGATCGGCAGGCGCATGGCGCTCGTCAAGATCGCGCGGACGGGGCATCGGCTCGGTCGCGCCCGCGAAAACTTCGGTCGGACTGTCGACAAGATGGCGCACGAGGCCGCTTTCGCGCAGCTGGTCGGTGCGGTCGACCAGATCCTTCCACATCAGGAATTTCGCGAAAGAAAAGGTGGATAGAGCCGTTTCCTCGACAATCTCGAAGCCCGCGACATCGCGGATGCGGCGGCGGAAGATCTCGAGGATGCGCGCGATATCCAGCCCGTTGTCGTCGCGCGGCAAATCGCCTTCGAGCTCGGGGATGCGCAATTCGAAATCGCGCTTGAGCAATTCGAGCAGGGTCGCGTTGATGCGGATTTCATCCTCGAGCATGCCGAGGCGGAACTCCGATTGCGCCGAGCGCCGCTCGAGCTTGACGGGCATCAGCAACAGGGGCGCGCGATAGGATTTCGGATCGCTTTCGACCCGCTTCCAGCGCAGGAAACCGATGGCGAGAAACAGCGTATTCGTGCCGCCTTCGGCCACATCGCTGCGCGCCTTGCGGTAAAGCTCGGTCAGGCGGCCCGCCATTTCGCGCTGGGTCAGCGAAACCGCGATCTGGCCCTTGAGCAGGGCGTCGCGCGCGAGATCCTCGCCGATCCTGCGCGCCTCTTCGGGGGCAAGATCGCGGCCGGCAACCGCATTTTCATCCAGAAGCGCAAGCATCCTCAGGCTGTCGCCATCGGCCAGCCGGTCCTCGAGCCCCGCGACATCGGGGCAGAGCAGCGGCAGGGACAGACGCGTCTCGCGGAAGTTCAACAGGCGGTTCGCAAGCGACAGATCAAGCAATTTGCGCTGCCAACGCTCGATCCGGCCAAGCGCCGTGGTCGGGCTTTCGTCGCTGATCTCGCCCGGCAGCCGCCCGAGATCGAGCGGGCGCGGCAAAGCGGCGGGCGCGCCGTGATCGGCGCTTTCCTCGGCGGCTTCGGCCTCGCGATGGCTGGCAAGCGGGCGGATGCGGGCGGCGCGGGCACGGTTGATATCGACCGCCTGCTCGAACTCGGCCTCTTTCGCCTCGGCGAGACACTCGCGCCCCACCTCGACCGCCTGTTCGAAGCCGATGCTGGGGCGTCTGGTCAGAAGCGTCGTCTCGATCGCCAGAAAATCGCGCGCGGCCACAGCCTTGCGCAAGGCGACCACATCATGTTCGACCAGTTTGCCGAAATCCTCGGGCACGAGCCAAACCCCGAGCCAGGCGTGATCGCGCGAGAACAGAACCGCCGTGTTCAGCCCCGCCGCCTCATAGGCCGCCGCGAGCAGGAGCGTACTGTCGAGACAGGTCGCCAGCCCCTCTGCGACAATGCGTTCGGGGTCGCGGATCTTCTGGCCGTTCTGCTCGAAGGACGCGGGCGGAACGGCATAGGTCAGCCCGAGACCCGTCGCCGCCGACCAGATCGCCCCCGCAATCATCCAGACGCGCTGCGGGTCTTTGGAAAGATAGCCCTCCATCGAACCGGAATGGCCCGCCGCCTCGAGCAGCCGCCCCGCTTCCTTGAGCAGGCGCGCAACTTGCGGGTGGTTGGGCGAGACAAAAGCGGCGAGGATATTGTCCATCTCGGCCAGCCCGCCCCATTCGTCGCGGGCCAAAAGCTCGACCGGACGGGTCTCGCGCAGGACTTCGCGCCCGCCAAGGGTCACCGCGAGGTGGATCTCGCCGATCTCGGCCTCGTCGAGCCCCGAAAGGATCGCCGTGTCGAAACTGGTCGCAAGATCGGAAAGCGCGATCTCGGAGCCCGCCGCGATCCGGTCGATCACCCAGCTTTTGGGTCGCAGAACCGCGGGCGTCGCCGAAAGGTGCACTGCGACATCCTGCACGGCATCGGGCCCGCGATTGGCGATCGAGAGCCCGCGCAGGATCGAGACACCGTTCTGTGCGGCCGCGAAATTGACCTTGCCGCGCAGAACAGGGCTCAGGACCAGATCGGCTTCGGGAAGGGGTGCGGTCTCTTCCTCCACCTCCGGCACGGTGGCCGCAACTTCCGACGGGGCGTCCTCGGCCCCGATCTCCTCCCCGATCCCTGACACGGCTTCCGGCGGCTCGGCCGCGAACACTTCGCCCTTCGGCGCGCCCGCTTCGGGCAGGCAGGACACGGCGGTTTCCGCGGCGGGGTCGGCCACGGTTTCGGGAGAAGGGAGGCGCGGTTGATCGTCAGGCATGATGGCTCGGAAATGGCGGGGAGACGAGAGGGGGCGGCGGCGGCCGAAACGGACCGGAAGGACAAAAAGCAAAGACCGGAAAACGGCGGACGGCGGCACTGGCGCGGATTGGAACCAATCCAGAACCAACCCAGAACTAGCGCAACCAAAAGACGAAATCGAGAGGCAAATGACAGTTAGAAAGAAAATCAGATATTGATCACAACCTGTTTTGAAATCTTGATAATATTTGCCACATTCACACAACAAGGCCGCCGGCCCGTTTTGCGGGGCGCGGCGGCCGGAATGCGCCGCATCGGACGCAAGATGTTGGAAATATCACACGCGCTCCGGCAGGCCCGAAACCACGCGGACACCGCTGTCAGAGGGTGACGGCCTGCGCCAGATCACGCCCCTCGATCCCCGCCAGAAGCAGCCGCGAGATCGGCCGATCGGGATCGGCCAGATCCATCAGGATGCTGAAATGGTTGCGGGCAGGAACCTCCATCACCGCGACTTCGGCGCCGGTTTCGCGCCACAAGGCGGCATAGGCCCCCGATTGGCGGCGGAAACCGGCAGGCTCGCCCTCGGCCCAGACAACGGCCATCGGGCAACCTTTGGCGGGGATGTGGCGCATCGGGCTGAGCGCCGCAACACCCTCTGCGTCCAGCGACAGCCAGGCCTGAGCAAAGCTGCGCGCGATCGGAGCAAGCTCAAACAAACCGCTGATCGGCATGGCGAATTTCACCACATCCTCGGGGAGACCGAAAGCGCTCTGCCAACCCGGGGCCATGACCGCGCCCACAAGATGGCCACCGGCGGAACTGCCGCCGATGCTGATGCGCGCGGGGTCCAGCCCGAAACGCGCGCCCTCGCGCCAGACGAAAGCGGTGGCGGCGCGGATCTCGCGCGTGATCTCGGCCAGATCGACCTCGGGGGCAAGGCGGTAGTCGACGACAACGGTCGCGATCCCGCGCGCGGCGAGCATCCCCGCCATCATCGCGCTTTCGCGTTTGGAAAGGGCGCGCCAATAGCCGCCGTGGACGAAGATAAAGACCGGAACCTGCGCGCCCTCGCCCATGCCCTCCGGCCCGAAAATGTCGATGGTCTGGCCGCTTGCGCGATCATACTCGACATCGAGAAAGCGTCCGCAGCTCCCTCGCGCCGCATCCGAGGCAGCACGGTAGCGCGCGATCTCGGCGTCGAATTCGGCGACGCTGACCGTGGCGCGGGCATTATAGTCGCTGTCGATTTTGGCGGGGTCCCAAAGGGCCTCATGGGCTAGGGGGTGCATGGCGGACCTGTGCTTGTGATGCTGCGGCCCGAGCTAGCACCCTGCCCCCGAAATGAACAGCGGCGCGGCAGGACCATGCCCGCCGCGCCGCCGCCTTGCCGCAATCGCGAAGGCCTTTACAGCACCATTGCCGCGATCCAGGCGCAGATCACCATGCCGATATTGGCATGAAGGAAAGTCGGGATGACGCTATCCTTGATGTGGTCGTGCTGGCCGTCTGCATTCAGCCCCGCGGTCGCGCCAAGCGTAATGGTCGAGGCCGGCGAACCCGCATCCCCGAGCGCCGCCGATGCCCCCAGAAGCGCGACCGTCGCCAAAGGCGAAAAGCCGAGCGCAAGGCAAAGCGGCACATAGATCGGCGCGAGGATCGGCACCGAGGCAAAGGCATCGCCGAAGCCGATCGTGATGAACAGCCCGACAAGCAGCATGAGCGCGGCCCCCAAAGCACGGTTGTCGCCGATCAGCGCGGCCGAGGCCTCGACCAAGGGCGCAACCTCTCCGGTGGCGGTCAGAAGACCCGCGAAACCCGAGGCTATGGTGATGATGACCGCGATTTGCGCCATCATGCGCAGCCCTTGGGTGAAGACGTCATCCTGCTCGGACCAGCGGAAAACCCCCGCCGCCGCAAGGATGAGAAAGCCGAGCATTGCGCCCAAAAGCAGGTTCTCGAAGGCGAGCTGGCACCAGATCGCGGTCGCGATGGCCACAAAGGTCGCGACCAGCTGCAGCGGGCGGATCACCGGCACGGCAGGGCCCGCTTTTTCGGCTGCGAGCGCGGTCATGCGGTAATCGCGCGGCTTGCGGTAGGTCACGAAAATCGCGACGACCATGCCGAGCAAAATCCCCATCACCGGCAGGAGCATCGCTTTCGGCATCATCTCTGCCGTGACGGTCAGGCCAAGCGGATTGCCGACCTGATTGGCATTTACCAGCAGGATTTCATTGAGGAAAATCGCTCCGAACCCCATCGGAAGCAGCTGGTAGCTCGCCGAGATCGAACAGGCGAGGATACAGGCGACGACGCGGCGGTCGAGGCGCAGCCGGTTCATCACCCCCAAAAGCGGCGGGATCAGCACGGGGATGAAGGCGATATGCACCGGCACCGCGTTTTGCGACATGATCGAAGCCGCGATGAACAGGCCGAAGAGCGTCCATTTCACCCCGCGCCCCGTCGCCGCCGCATCGGTGCCGAGCCGAGCCGAGATTTTCGCGGCCAAAAGCTCGAGCAGGCCCGAGCGCGACAGCGCCACGGCGAAGGCTCCGATCATGACATAGGTCATGCCGACCTGCGCGCCGACCAGCAGATTGTCGTTGAGCGCCGCGCTCGCCTCGGGGACGCTGAGGCCCGCATGAAGCCCGCCAAGCAGCGCCGCGACGATCATCGCAATCGCCACCGGCACCCGCAGCAGACACAAAGCGATCATCACGACGATCGCCAGCACCACCGCATTGATGTGATAGCCCAGAGCCTCGGCGGCCAGATAGACCGCCCCCATCGCCCCGAGTACAAAAGCGGCGCGGCCGCCGTCGTTCTTGCCGGCACCGCCGGTTTCTTGCGCCAGTTGCAGCGTCACCTCTGCCCCCCATGATCTCGAAAGTCACGACTCCGCGATCGCGCGACAGTCCTTTGCCTTCAATGCCCCCTTGGCCCCTTGCGCAAGGCCAAAGCGCGAAACACCGGAAAAACCGGCCGGATTCAGGCCTTTTGCAGCAGATTCGCCATCAGGCGATAGGCCCCGGGCACCAGCGCCGCCATCTGATGCGGCAGGCCGAGCGCGACATGGCTGTGCCGTCCTGCCCCGAACCGGCCCGTCACAAGCGCCCCGTGCAAGGGTGCCTCGCCCGCATCCGACAGCGCCAGAAGCGGCTGGTAGGCCGCGTCCCATTCCGAGGCGAAGTAGAGCCCGCGGTCTTTGTCCCAACCCTGCCAATCCTCGGGCCCGATGCGGTTTGGACCGGCAAGCAGCGCATGATCGGGGGCGAGCATACGGATTTCGGCCGCCGGATCCGTTACGCGCCAACGCAGCGAGGGCTGGCCGACCATCAGCCGCGCGGGCGGGATGGTCTCGCCGTTCCAGCCCTGATCTGGGCGTTGGTAAAGCGTCACCAGATTGCCGCCGCCCTCAACGAAAGCACGCAACTGCGGGCCCGACCGCGCCAGACCTTCGACCATACCAAAGGCCACGCTGCCGATCAAAAGGCTGTCGAAACGCCTCAGATCGGTGGTCGGGGTGATCGCGTCGAGGCGCTCCGGCGCAAAGCCCGCGGCCTTCAGCCAAGGCAGGCTGTCGTCCGAACCCGCGATATAGCCGAGCCTCGTCTCGGGCAGCGCGAGATCAAGCGCGAGCAGCCGCAGGATCCTCGGCGCGGCGAGATGGAGCGCGCGCCCTTCGATCCGGCCAGCCTCTTGCCAGTCGACCAAAGCCCGCCCGTCGCGGCGCGGGACCAGATCATACCGCCCCGCCGCAATCGCGCGGCGCGCCGGATCGGGAAGCGCCGTAGTGATCGCCTCGAGCGGCGGGTCAAGCGTCACCCCTTGCGGCAGATCGAGAGGTACCGGCCAGCCGACCGCCCCCGCCTCGCGCCGCAAGATCAGATCCTTTTGGGCCAGATCCTCGGCCCCCGCGGGCTTGAGCGCCGGCGCATCGATATCCAGTTTGGCCTGATAGCGACGCCCTGCGATATCAGCGGAAATTCCGGCAAAAAGGGCAGAGCCACCACCCAAAACAAGGTAATCCGCACAAAATGGAGATTCTGCGGATAATTCGGGATCAGCAATCAGACGCTCCCCCGCAACGGATAACCCTTTGGGAAGATGATAGGAAATCTCGGCCTCTACCCGAGGCACGCATTCGAGCAGGGTTTCCTGCCCCGCCGCCAGCACAGCGTCCCGCGTGCCGATGCGCGTGGGCATCAGCCCCGCCGCAAGCAGCATCGCATGATCGAGCGCCTGCTTTTGCCGCGCGAGGCGGTGGCCGTGGGCGGCGCGGAAAGGGTTGCTTTGCGCGGCTTGTGCCGCCTCGAGCAGACGGTCGGCCTCGCCCAAAGCATCCAGAAGCGCGGGTCCGCGCAGAGTTCGGGCGGCGTCGAAAATCGCACCGAGATCGCGCAATCGCGCAGGCCCGCCGTAGTTCTCCGCCAGATCGCCAAGCCCCTGCGGAAGACCGTCCAGCAGATCGCTTTCATCGGGCCCGTCGACGCGGTGGAGCGCCCAGCTTTCCGCCCGCTCGGCCAAGGGATCGCCCATATCCTGCGAGGCATGGCAGAGCCGCGAAGCCTCGCCGATCGCGGTCCAGCTTGCGCCGGTCCAAGGCTCGACGCCCTGCGCGGCCTCGGTCACGCTGGCGGCAGGCGGAGACAGTTCGTCATCATAGGTTGCGCCGCCACCCGACCACGACGGAAGGTAGAATTTCGCGCTATCCCATAATGTTGCATCAGATATATGATAAGATTTATCACCGGACAGCCGCCATGCGGCAAGCGCCGCGGCGGTCATGGCGCGGTGGTGGCCGTGCTGACCCGGCACATCCAGAAAGGTCGGCAGGATGATATCGGGCCGCGTTTCGCGAAACAACGCGACCATGCGGCCGATCATCACATCCGCGCCGCCCCAACGCGCCAACGTATCCTCGCCGCTTTTCGAGAAACCGAAGTCAAAGACCTGATCTTGGGGACCAAAACCCAACCAATGCACATCGGCATCGATCACGGCGGCCGCGCGCTCCATCTCGGTGCTGCGCAGAAGACCGAGCCGCGCACCGCGTTCCGGCCCCGAGATATTCTGCCCGCCCTCGCCACGCGTCGAACAGGCGATCGAGACATTCACCCCCCGCCCGAAGCGCAGCCATGACAGAAAAATACTATGCTCATCATCAGGATGCGCACCAGTATTCATAAAATGGTTCACATTGCCGAGCCGCGACAGCGCGCGCTCCAACCCCTTGGCAAGGAATTCGTCGCGCAGCCTTGCAAGCCCCGCACGGCCTGTGATTTCGGGTCTCATGCCTCGCCCCCGCGCGCGCTATCGGGTTGGGCCACCCAGGATTGCGGGGTGAGCGCCTCGTAAAGCGGCAGCGCCGCCGCTCCCAACGCTGCGGTGAAGGCCCCGCTTTGGCCCAGACAGAGCCGCGGCAAGGCCCGCGCCGGATGGGCCGCGACCGAGGGGACAAGCGGCACCGCGGCAATCAGCGCCTCGATCACCGGCGCGGGCAACTGCCCCGCGATGATGATGCTTTCGGGATCGAGCATGTTTTCGATCATCGCGGCCATCGGCGCGAGATGGCGCCCCGCCTCGGCGATCCAGCCCAGAAGACGCGGGTCCTGCTCCTGCCAGAGCCGCCCGATCGCGCCCGGCCGCAGGGTCATGCCCAGAGCTTCGGCCAAAGCGTGGCGGGAAACATAGCGCTCGAAACAGCCGCGTTGGCCGCAGGGACAGGGCCGTCCGTTCGGCACGGTGACAATATGGCCGATCTCGCCGGCATTGCCGCGGGCGCCGCGCAACAGGCGGCCCTCGTTGAGCACGCCCAGACCGACGCCCTCGCCGAAATAGATCACCGCCGCATGGTGAAGCTGCGCCGCCGCGCCGAAAAGCGCCTCGGACAAGGCGGCCGCGTTGGCGTCGTTTTCCATCCAGACCGGATGGCCGAGCGCCTCGGACAAGCTTTGCGCGCTCACATCCTCCCAACCCTGCAGCGTGGTCGGATCGGCGGCACGCTGCGCATCGGTCGAAAAGGGGCCGGGCAGCACGACGCCGATCCCCAAAAGCTGGCCCGCCGCATCCGCCCGCAGCGCGGCGATCTCGCTTTGCAAAAGCCGCAGGCAATCTTCGGGCGCAAGACTCTCGGGATCGCTGCGCCGCTGCGTGACCGGATTGCCCAGAAGATCGAGCACGACGGTAACGATGCCGTTCACCCCGATCTCGAAGCCGAATGTATGTGCGCCCTCGGGGTTCAGCGCGAAATGGAGCGGTGGCTGGCCGCGACCCGCACGGCGGCGCCCGAGATCGAGAATCAGCCCCTCCGCCAGCAGCTCGTCGAGAATATTGGCGACGGCAGGACTCGAAAGCTGCGTGGCCTCGGCCAGCTCCTTGCGGCCCTGAGGGCCGTTCTGGCGCAGAAGGTCCAGCACGACACGGCGGTTATGGTCGCGCGAGCGCGCCGGATTCTTCCCGATCCCGCCGCGCCCGCGTCCGATCTCGTCTTTCACGGCCACCTAATTCTCCTGCGCTTTCATTCTTTTGCGGGCAAGTCCTTAGACATTGCACAAGCCATGCCCTGCGACCAGTTCCGGGCGGTCTTTGCGGAGTGTTCCAGCCCGTGCGCAATACTGCAAGTTAATTTACTTATTGACAGCACGCGCCATTGTCACAATCCTGACGCGTGGAGGAGCAAGCCGCACAAGCTGCCTTGGCCCTCGGGAAAAACGGGAAAAAGCGGGCCGCAAGCCCGGATTCAGGGGGTTACCAGAAATGAAACGCACCATCCTCGCGGGCCTGATGGCAGGCGCATCCTTGTTCGCAGCCACCGGCGCGAATGCGGTCGAGATCGAATATTGGCAATATGTCTTTGAAACCCGCGTCAATGCGATGGACAAGCTGATCGCGAATTTCGAGGCGGCAAACCCCGATATCACCGTCAAACAGGTGACCTTCCCCTATGCCGATTACCAGACCCGCGTCGTGGCTGCGACCATGGCGAAAAAGGGTCCGGACGTCATGCAGCTGTTCTACGGCTGGACCGACCAGTTCGTGAAGGGCAAGGTCATCCAGCCGCTGGACGCGGGTGTTTTCCCCCATGACAAGATCGAAGCGGAATTCTTCCCGATCGTATCGGCGATGAAGCGCGGCGAGGATTACTACGGCCTGCCGACCGCCGTGCGCTCGCTGGCCTTGTTCTACAACAAGAAGCTCTTCGAGGAAGCCGGCATCGCCGAGCCGCCGAAGACGCTGGACGAGATGGTCGAGGCCGCCAAGAAAATCGCCAAGACCGATGCGGCGGGCAATTTCGAGGTCGAGGGCATCACGCTTGATATGGCCGGTCAGGACCACCATTGGTGGCGCGAGATCCTTGTGCGGCAGTTCGGCGGCGCGCCCTATTCCGACGACGGCAGCAAGGTCGCCTATAACGATGCGGCGGGCGAAAAGGCTTTGGCCTTCTACACCGGCCTCCAGACCTCCGAGAAAGTCGGGCTTTCGGGCTTTATGGACGAAGGTCAGGCCGCTTTCCGTGCGGGTCGCGCGGGCATGACCATCGACGGCACCTTCCGCCTTGGCGCCTTCCGCGAGATCACCGATTTCGAATGGGGCGTGGCCGAGCTTCCGGCAAGCGCCGATGGCGTCCAGTCGAACTATGCCTCCTATTTCGCCAATGCGATCGGTTCGGGCGCGTCGGGCGAAGAGCTTGAAGCGGCGCAGAAATTCCTCGCCTATATCTCTTCGGAAGAGGCGATGACGCTGTGGCTGGAAGAGGTTGGCGAGCTGCCCGCCCGCCGCGCCGCCGCGCTGACCGAGGCGAACCTTGCCAATCCGGTCACCGCGCCTTTCCTCAAGGGCCTCGACTATGCCCATACCACCCGCTTCGTGGAGGAAAACGCGCAGCGCCAGATCACCACGGATATGGTGAACCGCGTGCTGCTGCAGGGCCAAAGCCCCGCCGATTCCGTCGCCGAGGCAGCGACCGCCGAACAGGCCCTTCTGGACAAATTCGCCCAGTAATCTCCGCAGAAGGGGCCGTTCGCGGCCCCTTTTCGCCTGGGCCGAACGGGCCGAAGCCAAGCAAAGGAATGCAGGATGAGCGAGGCTTTCTCCCCGCCGCAAGCGCCCCCGACACAAGCGGACATGCCCCCGCCCGCCCCGCGACGCGGCCTCAAGATGCGCACCAAACGGCTGCTGTGGATCTGGGGCTTTCTCGCCCTGCCCGTGCTGTTCTATAGCGTCATCCGCTTTTACCCGACGCTCGACGCCTTCCGGCTGTCGCTGACGAATTGGGACCTGCTGTCGGATCCCGAATTCATCGGGCTCGACAATTACCGCCGCCTGTTCGCGGATCCCGCCTTCTGGCAGGTCTTCCGCAATACTTTCACCTATCTGATCATCGGAACGCCGGTCTCGTTGGCCTTGGCCTTCGTGATCGCCTATTTCCTCGACCGCATCCGCTTTGGCCATACGTTCCTGCGCGCGCTGTATTTCCTGCCCTTCATCACCACGGCTTCGGCTATGGCCTGGGTCTGGCGCTGGTTCTACCAGCCCGCGCCGACGGGGATCATCAACAATGCACTCGGCAAAATCGGGGTCAGCCCGATCCCGTTCCTGAGCTCCGTCGAGCTGGCGCTACCCTCGATCACCTTCACCGCGATCTGGGCGGGGCTGGGCTTTCAGATCATCATCTTCATGGCCGGCCTGCGCGCCATTCCCGCGACCTATTACGAGGCCGCCAAGATCGACGGGCTCAACGACTGGCAGATCCTGCGCAAGATCACCCTGCCCTTGCTGAAACCGACGACGGTTTTCCTTGTGGTCTTTTCCTCGATCGGCTTCCTGCGGATTTTCGATCAGGTCTACAACATGAGCTCGATCGACCCCGGCGGGCCGCTCAATTCAACGAAACCGCTTGTGCTGATGATCTATCAAACCGCGTTTTCCTCCTACGAGATGGGCTATGCCTCGGCGCAGACGGTGGTCTTGTTCACCATCCTGCTCGTGATCTCGCTCGTGCAACTCTGGATCCTGAAGGAGCGCTGAGCGATGTCGGCCACCCCAAACCTGCCTTTCGCGCGCCTGAGCCCCGGCAAGATCGTCACCTGGACGGTGCTGTTCATCGGCGGCGTCATCATGGTCACGCCCTTGCTGTTCATGTTCTCGACCTCGCTGAAAACCGCGGGACAGATCTATGACCTGCGCCTGATCCCGTCCGAGCCGACGCTGAACAACTATGTCAAAGTGCTCTCGGACGGGCGCTTCATGCAATGGTTCGGCAATTCGATGCTGGTTGCGACCGTCGTCACGCTCTCGAACCTCTTTTTCGACAGCCTCGTCGGCTATACTTTGGCGAAATTCGACTTCCGCGGCCGCAAATTCGTCTTCATCGCGATCCTGTCGACGCTGATGATCCCGACCGAGATGCTGGTGATCCCGTGGTACCTGATGAGCGCCAATCTCGGCTGGCTCGACAGCTATTGGGGGATCATGTTCCCCGGCATGATGACCGCTTTCGGCACCTTCCTGATGAAACAGTTCTTCGAGGGCGTTCCGAACGATTTCCTCGAGGCCGCGCGGATCGACGGGATGAACGAATTCACCATCTGGTGGAAAATCGCCATGCCGCTGGTCACGCCCGCTTTGTCGGCGCTGGCGATCTTCACCTTCCTCGGCAACTGGACCGCGTTTTTCTGGCCGCTGATCGTCACGACCAGCCCCGAGCTTTACACCCTGCCGATCGGCCTGACCTCTTTCGCGGTCGAACAGTCGATCCAATGGGAGATGATCATGACCGGCGCGGCGCTGGCCACGATCCCGACCTTGCTGATTTTCCTTCTTCTTCAACGCTATATCGTGCGCGGCGTGATGCTGGCGGGGCTGAAAGGCTGAATGATGACCCTTCGCGAAGATAATTCTGTTTTCCCCGATCCGATCTATAAAGACACCGTTTTGCGCCCGCTTTTCGACGGCGCGAAAACCCATCATGTCGCGGGCTTCCGCAAGATCGACCGCGCCCATCTGGTGATGCTGGCCGAGACCGGCATCCTGCCCCGCGACGCGGCCTCGGCCATTGCGGGCGCACTGAAAGCCATCGAGGCCGAGGTTGATCCCGCGACGCTGACCTATACCGGCGCGGTCGAGGATTACTTTTTCCTCACCGAGACCGAGCTGAAGGCGCGGCTCGGCCCCGATCTCGGCGGCAGGCTCCATACCGCGCGGTCGCGCAACGACATCGACCACAGCCTGTTCAAACTGGCGCTGAAGCCGCGCATCGACGCGCTTTTGGCGGATGCGACCGCGCTTTTGGCGGCGATGATCGCCAAAGCCGACGCGGATCGTGCGACCCTGATCGTGGCCTATACCCACGGCCAGCCCGCCCAGCCCACGACCTTCGGCCATTATCTTTCCGCCGCGATCGAGATCCTGACCCGCGACATCGAACGGCTCGAGGCGGCGCGCGCCGTGGTCGATCTGTCCTCGATGGGGGCGGCCGCGATCACCACCTCGGGCTTCCCGATCGACCGTGCCCGCGTGGCCGGGCTTCTGGGTTTCGCCGCGCCGCAAAGGAACAGCTATTCCTGCATCGCGGCCGTCGATTACATCACCGCGACCTATTCCGCGCTGGAGCTGATGTTCCTCCATCTCGGGCGTTTGGTGCAGGATTTCCAGTTCTGGACCGCTTTCGAGGTCGGCCAGCTTCACGTTCCGAATGCGCTGGTCCAGATTTCCTCGATCATGCCGCAAAAGCGCAATCCGGTCCCGATCGAGCATCTGCGCCACCTCTCCTCGCAGACCGTCGGGCGCGCGCGGGTGATGCTCGACATCGTCCACAACACCCCCTTCACCGATATGAACGACAGCGAGGGGGAATCGCACGAAGCCGGCTATCAGGCCTTCGCGACTGCCGGTCGCGTCCTGCCGCTTCTGGCCGCGCTGATCACTCAGGTCGAGGTCGATGACGCACGCGTGCGCGCCAACATCGACCGCTCCTGCATCACGATCACCGAGCTTGCCGACAGTCTCGTGCGCCGCGAGGACCTGTCCTTCCGCCAAGCCCACGAGATCGCCGCCGATACCGCCCGCGCGGTTGTCGCGGCCAAAACCAGCCTGACCGAGGGCGGTTTTGCCCCCTTCCGCGCCGCGTTTACGCGCCATACCGGCCGTGAAAGCGCGCTTGATCCCGCCGCTTTCGCCGAAATCGTCAGCCCCGAACATTTCGTCGCGGTCCGCGACCGTTTCGGCGGCCCCGCCCCCGCCGCCATGGCCGAGGCACTGGCCGCCTATTCCGACACGCTCGCCGCGCTTCACACCCGCGCGCGCGCCCGCCAAGACCACGAGGCCCGCGCATCCGCCGCTTTGGACGCCGCCTTCAACGCCCTTCTGGAGACCCGCTGATGGCCACGATCGAGCTTCGCAAACTGGTGAAATCCTACGGCAAGACCGATGTGATCCACGGCATCGACCTTGGCATCAAGGACGGCGAGTTCGTCGTCCTCGTCGGGCCTTCGGGCTGCGGCAAATCGACGACCTTGCGCATGATCGCTGGCCTCGAAGAGATCTCGGGCGGCGAGATCCGCATCGGCGATCAGGTCGTGAACGACATGGACCCCAAAGCGCGCAATATCGCGATGGTGTTCCAGAACTATGCGATCTATCCGCATATGTCGGTGCGCCAGAACATCGCTTTCGGGCTTTATACCTCGAAACTGCCCAAGGCCGAAAAGGACAAACGGGTCGAGGAAGCGGGCGCGATTTTGGGCCTGACGCCCTATCTCGACCGCCGTCCCGCAGCCCTTTCGGGCGGCCAGCGCCAGCGCGTCGCCATCGGCCGCGCCATGGTCCGCGATCCCTCGGCATTCCTCTTCGACGAGCCTCTCTCCAACCTCGACGCCCAGCTTCGCGCGCAAATGCGCATCGAAATCAAGCGCTTGCACCAACGCCTCGGCACGACCATCGTCTATGTGACCCATGATCAGGTCGAGGCGATGACGATGGCCGACCGCATCGTCGTGATGAAGGACGGCCATATCCTGCAAGCGGGCAGCCCGCTCGAGCTTTACGAAAGCCCCGTCGACGTCTTTACCGCGCGCTTTATCGGCAGTCCCTCGATGAACGTTTTGCGCGGCGGCGAGGCCGGCGCGGGTTACGGTGTCGATGAAAGCGGTCCGCTTTATCTCGGGATGCGGCCGCATGATCTGAAGATCGGAGTGACGGTCGCCGATCCCGTCCTGACCGTCTCGGGTCCGGTGACGGCGGTCGAACCTTTGGGCTCCGAGACCCTGGTCCATTTCGAGGTCGCGGGCCAAAGCGTGACCGGCACCGCGCCCGGAAACCAGATCCCGCAGACCGGCACCGTGATCACCGCATCACTTGCGCGCGGGCAGCTCCACCGCTTCGACGGCCGGTCGGAAAAAGCAATCGGTCGGGCGTAAGAGGATGACGGAGCACCAGAGTTTCCTTGGCGTCGATGTCGGCGGAACCAAGGTCCACGGGCTTTTATGCGATGCAGACGGCCGCATTCTCGCCGAAAGCCGCGAGGCGACCGTGCCGCAGGGCGGTGCCGCGCTGGCCGACCAGATCGCGCTGATGCGCGACACGCTTTGCGCCGAAATCGGGGCGGATGCGGCTCGGGTCGCGATCGGCGTCGGCCTTCCGGCCTCGGTCGATCCCGAAAACGGCGCGCTTTCGGCCATTCCCAATATCGCCGAAATGGCGGGCACCCATTTCCTGCCGCTGCTGCGCACAAGGCTCGATGCGCCGGTTGCGCTCGAAAACGACGTCAATGCCGCCGCTTTGGGCGAGTCATGGCTGGGCGCGGGCGGCGATCCCATGGCTTTCGTCGCCATCGGCACCGGCATCGGCATGGGGGTTGTCCACGGCGGCAGGCTCCTGCGCGGCTGGCGCGGCGGCGCGGGCGAGATCGCCTTTCTGCCGCTTGGCGCGGATGCCGCCGATCCCGCATTGCGGGCCTCGGGCGCGCTGGAAAGCAGGCTCGGCGGCGCGGGTTGGCGCGATGCCTACCGCGCGCATGGCGGGACCGGCGCGGATGATCTCGCGGCGCTTTTTGCCGGTAGCGACCCCGCTTTCGGCGCAGCCCTGGAGGTGCAGGCAGAGCTTTTGGCGCAGGCGATCCAGGCGGTGATCGCGGTTCTCGCACCGCAAAATCTGGTTCTCGGAGGCTCGATCGGCAGCCAGCCGCGCGTGCTCGGCGCATTGCAGGCGGCGCTGCCGCGCTACTGCCTCCATCCGCCAAGCCTGACGATTTCGGCTTTGGCCAACCGCGCCGGCGCCTTCGGAGCGGCCCGCGCGGCAATGCTGGCCGCGGCCACGGCCTGAGCGGGGCCGCGCCGGTGGTCCTTTGCCCGCCCGCGCCCTATACTGCGCGGGGTTTGAAAAGGCTGGGAAAAATGGCAGGTCACGATCACGCATCCGACATCACGATCAGCGAGGCCGAGGCTCGCGCGCTCGCGCTGGATTTCCTGATCGCGGACGGGCTTGGCCGCGCGCAGGCCGAAGCCATGGCCGAGACGCTGGTCAAGGCGCAACGCGACGGCTGCAAATCGCACGGGCTCCAGCGCCTGCCGGGCACGCGCGATACCATGGCCCATCCGCGCTTCAACCGCGCAGCCGATCCGCAACCCGAGATGGTGACGCCGGCGATGATCCGCATCGATGCCGGATATGGTTTCTCGGTCCTCGCGGCCAAGCGCGGCCTGCCCCTCTTGATCGCTCAGGCCCAAAGTCTGGGGATCGCGGTACTTGCGGTGCAGAACGGCTTTCACTCGACCGCGCTTTGGCCCGTGGTCGAGGAAATTGCCGAGGCCGGCCTCGCCGCCATGTCGATGAACCCGACACATGACTGGGTTGCGCCAGCGGGGGGCAGCAAGGGCATTCTGGGGACCAATCCTTTGGCCTTTGCCTGGCCGCGCGCGGATCAGCCGCCCTATGTCTTTGATTTCGCGACGACTGCCGCCGCCCGCGCGGATATCGCGCTTTACCGTAACGAAGGCAGGACCCTGCCCGAAGGCTGGGGGCTGGATCGCGACGGCAGTCCGAGCACCGATCCCGCCGCCGTGCTTGCGGGGGCAATGCTGCCTTTCGGCGGGCACAAGGGCTCGGCTTTGGCCACAATGATCGAGCTGATGGCAGGCCCCTTCATCGGCGACCGCACCAGCGCGCAATCGGCGGCTTTCGATCAGGGAGCCAGTGCCGCACCGCTTCATGGCGAGCTGATCATTGCCTTCAACCCCGCCGTTTTCGGCAATACCTCCGGGACGGATGCCGCCGAGACCGTCCTGAACGGCATCCGCGATCAGGGCGCGCGCCTGCCGGGCGAACGCCGCCATGCCGCGCGTGCGCAATCAGCGCAATGCGGGATTGCTCTGCCCCGCGCGCTTCACGCGCGCATTCTGTCTTTAATGCCCCAAACCCCTTCGCGCTTGCCCTGAGAAAAGGGTGACCGCCGTATCAACGCCCTCTCGGGGTCAAGCTTTGGCATATAAGCTTTAAGAAAACGCAAAGACCCACCCCCCCCCCTCCCGGAACGGTTTCGGTGCGCGGGGGTGTTCCGCGCGCCGGACGGGTCAGATTTCGACCTTTTGGGCAATGCCTTTTTCGATGGCGATCTCGAGGACCTTGTTTGCGACCGCGAGGTCCTGCAGGCCGACGCCTGTGCCGTCGAACAGCGTCACCTCGGCAGTGCCGCGGCCCTCGTGGAGGCCGGCGACGACCGCGCCGAGCTCGGAGATCGCGCTTTCGGCGATCAGGCCGGATGCGACCGCATGTTGGGTTTCCCCGATCGAGACCGATTGCGCAACCTCGTCGGTGAAGACACGGGCGCGGGCGACCAGAGCAGGATCAAGCTCTTGTTTTCCCTTGGTATCCGTGCCCATCGCCGC